>CAMCTX010000007.1 GCA_945878715.1 Legionella genomosp. 1
ATACTATACTTCTGTTCTGATAATTTTTCACTTAAATAGGGTAGATCCCAGACTTCAATGGTTTCTAGCCCATATTCTTTTTTGGCGAAGGCCCTTAAAGTGTCTAATTCTTGGGCAGCAGGCTTTTTGGCTTTGGCTAATAATTCGGACAAAAATTGCGTAACGTGTGCTGTGCTCTTTACCATCCTATTTTCCAAGGCGTATTGGCAATAATTCTCGAACCCTAATAAATGGGCCAGTTGTTTTCGGATGTTTACAATATCCAGTAAAACCTGGCTATTGTCCCACTGCGGCCCGCCTGGAAAGAGCGAGGAGGCTTTGGTTGTAGAGGCGCCCTATACATTTTTTCTCGGATGCTTCTATCCTCTACCGTGGTCATCACAGCATGGTAGGAAGGCTGATCTAAAGTCAATAGCCATCCAGCATGTCCCTTTTCTTTTGCTTTTAAGGCACTTGCCTCTAAAGCTTCAGGGGACAAGCCTTTTAACAGATTTTGATCTGTGATTTCTAAAGACCAACCGTTGGTTGATTGCAGAACATTTTGTTCGAAACGGCTTTCTAGCTCAGATAGCTGGGTGGAGAGTTTTTTAAATAGGTCCTTATTTTCATCGGATAATTCAATGCCTGATAACTTAGATGCCTTCAAAGCGTTTTCGATAATTTTCTTTTGTGCATCTGTGTAGTGTGAAAATGCAGCACTCTGCTGGATCGCTTTATAGGCATTGTAGAGTGCTTTATGTTGTTTGACTTCGGTGCTGTATAAAGTAATTTTGGCTAATGCTTTTTCATAGGCTTCATAGAATGTAGGCGTGTTGTCGACCGTGTTTAAATGCTCAATAACATTCCAAACATCTGCCAATTCGGCATCCATAATCTCTAAAGGTAGCGCACAATTTTCCCAAGTATATTCTTGTGCGTTGCTTAACAGAGCATCCATCTGGGCACGATCTTTAGCAATTAGATAATCAATGGCAGACTCAAGATTTTCTGCTTTGATTTTTGTAAAAGCGGGTAATTGGTTCAAAGATAGGTTAAGCAAAAGATTATTCATATGAGGGCTTCTTGTTTGGGTAGCATACTTTTTAGTGTACCATTGTTTAAGGGGTTTTGCCATGATGGCAGCGCTTAGAAAAAAAACCAACAAGGCCCATCCAATAAGAGATGATTTGTCTTTCATGTGAGTTACATCCCTGTGTTTAATTTTACAACATTGCTTGGGGCAGGTGCTTGTATAGTAAGTGCCTGTGGATTATCCCAAATAATTTGTGAAGCATCGAAGGATTCAAACCATTCTGGGTTCTTTGTTGCTTGTCCTGCGAGTGGGTTAAAACACAAAGGCGTTTCTGAAAGCTGATACCTCTTTTCTTGGTAGGCATTAGCTATTTTTGCCAATGTAAGCATACCATTTAAGGCGCGTTGATATTTTTCTGAAGGATCTTTAGAAGCATTAAAAAGATTGAGTACAAAAGCTGGCATATAGGTTGGATTGCGTGTCCAGGTATTCACACCAGAATCTACGCCAAACATTGTTTGGATAAGTGCCCACTCTTCGGATTGAAAGCGCCTATCAAAGACGGCTCGTAATAGATGTTTGCCTTCCTCTTTACTATAAAGACGCAGAAACGCAGCCATTCTTGCTAGAACAAAAGATTCAGATTGTGGCATCGATGATACAAATCCTAATTGCATTGCTCTGTGATCGGCGAAATCCAACAAAGCCATTTTCGTATCACGCGTTATTAATAGTTGTTTAATGACGGCTAACACCGTGTGATAGCCAAGATAAGTCGGCTCATTTAAAGAGACAGAGCCTTTCAGGTTGTTGTGTGCCATCTGCGCTGCAACATCGCATAACTGGATCAAAAAGGCTTGTTCCACGAGGTCCTCAGAGCTTGGGTATTTTTCTTGAGAAGTGACCAAACGTGCAAACATGCCTTGTCCGCCTTCTAAATGGAGCACATGTCCCCAATGCAATGGCACTGCAAGATGCAAGGTGAGAATGTGTTTTTGTATGGGCTCAGGCAGTTTCTCGAAGCTAGGAATAACAGCAGCTCGGATTTCTGGGGAGGCCGAATAGAGCGCTTCCATAAAATCGTCATGATCAGCTTGGGTAATACCCCGATCTTTCGCGCGCCTTTTGGCTTCAGGTGTTTTACCTAAATCACTATAAACAAGGCTGGCTTCGATAGCTTGTAGGGTTTCAGGATTATCAGTATATTTTTTGGTCAACCGATGTATTTCGTTAAAGTTTTCGCGTGTTAAGCGCGTAGAGAGATCATTTTGTGCCTGAACCCAGTAAGCATAGGCTTGGTTGGACCCTTCGATAAGCATTTTAAAACAAACCACGGAATGGAGCATCCGTTCTAATTCGATATATTTTTTATCACTGGGTGTTAATAGGCCTTTTTCAATCAATAAACGCGTCCAACTTTTGGGGGTAGAATGATCGGCGGTACCTTCATTTGTTGCATAGACACCAGGATCCGCAAACCAAGCAATTTCAGGGTAAGAGCGAAAGGTAGGAAGTATGATGGTATTAAAGATCTGTTCCTGTGTATACCCGACGGCAGCTTGAGCATGGACTTGAAAAGCACTTAACATAATAGACCCTTGTAAAACGAATAATATAAAAAACGCCTTTGTTTTCATGTGGGGATTCTACTACAGAAATAGGAACTCTAGGTATATCACAAGTGTGGCACTTGCCCTTTTTCGGGAATTTCCACAGATGAGACATACCCATACAGTTTTCTGACCTTGAACACGCATAAGGGGGTATACAAATTGTATCCCCCCTGTCCCGAGATGCTCCAAGCCCACTAGGTGGCAAATATAAGCCAATCAACTCAATTAATTTAAAAAATTACATTGCAAGTGCAAAAAATATCTTGTGGTGATATAAACTGCGCTTCTAATGTAATAAATCAGCCAACATCTAGCTTAATAATGCTGTATAAATAAACAATGTAATATCATAGGCGATATTACCCCATTCCAAGAGATATTACCTCATTTATTACCCCTATCTTTGCACAGCTTAATTGCAATTGGTTTATATTTATTCTAAAATGTATACCATGAGTTTACAAAATGGCAGCAAAATAAACCAAATTCTAAAAGAATGGCCATCAGGTACGGTTGTGGTATCCCAATGGCTAGAAGAGCATGGGGTGAGTAGACAACTCACAAAGCGCTATATAGAAACCCAGTGGCTAATGGCTGTTGGGCATGGGGCTTATGCAAAGGTAGGGGATGTGGTCGATTGGCGTGGTGGATTGTATTCGATACAACGTCACTTAGGTCTTCCTGTGCATCTAGGTGGGAAAACAGCCCTAGAGTTACAAGGATTGGGGCATTATCTCTCCTTAGGAAAAAGACAAAAGGTTGTTTTATTTGGTCACCCAGGGACAAAACTGCCAAGATGGTTTAGCCGTCATCATTGGGATGTAGAATTACGTTATGTAACAGCCGATCTTTTCGAAAAACCAACAGACTTGGAATTTAAAGATTTTGATCTAGGTTCTTTTTCGATAAAGATCTCCGCACCTGAACGAGCTATCCTAGAAACACTCTATTTTCTTCCAAGCAAACAAACATGGGATGAAGCGCTGTATATCATGGAAGGACTTGCTACACTCAGACCCAAGGTTCTTCAATCTCTATTAGAGTCCTGTAATTCTATTAAAGTAAAAAGGATCTTTTTATTTCTTGCGACCCATTGTAATCATGCTTGGTTAAAAGATCTTGATTTGACCAGAATCGAATTGGGACATGGAAAAAGAGTTATAGAAAAGCATGGATTTTTAGATAGCCAATTTAAAATAACTGTGCCAAAATCA
Source organism: Legionella genomosp. 1 (assembly GCA_945878715.1). Taxonomy (GTDB): domain Bacteria; phylum Pseudomonadota; class Gammaproteobacteria; order UBA6186; family Azoamicaceae; genus CADEGZ01. The sequence continues at coordinate 3,840 of CAMCTX010000007.1, forward strand.
TTTTCTTCTTTAAGTGGGGATATGCCATGAAAATGATTAGAACGCTTACAGGCGATCCTAGATTAGTTAAGTCGGGCTTTGATTCGCGGCCTAATGATCCGCTTGTTATGTTTAAACAGTGGTTGGAAGCAGCAGATAGCCTGCAGGTGAAAGAGCCAAGAGGGTTTGTTCTATCTACAGTAGATGCTGTAGGAAGACCATCAAGTAGAGTGATTGTTCTTAAAGAACTGGATGACGCCGGTATTATATTTTCTACAAGTGGTGAGAGCGCTAAAGGAAAAGACTTAAAACTTAATTTTTGGGCATCTGGAACAGTATGGTGGCGAGAAACCATGCAACAAATAAATATTCAGGGTCGTGTGAGAACGGTATCCGATAAAAAATCGGATGAAATATTCCATGAAAGAATCAGAGAAGCTCAAGCTATTGCCGTGCTTTCCAAACAGAGTGCTCCTTTGAATGATGAAGAAATCCTTAAATTGGAGGTGTTTAACTTAGTGCAAAGAGAAGGGGAAATAGAACGTCCTTCGACATGGCATGCCTATCATTTAGCCATAGAATCAATAGAGTTTTGGCATGGTAGCAAAGATCGTTTTCATAAACGCTTGCATTACAAATTGGATAATGGCACTTGGTCTCATCAGAGATTACAGCCATAAATAGTGTTAACGGAATCAATGGAGGATTTATGTTAAAGAAAATCGTATGGTTATGCTTTTATTGCATTACCATTTTTGATATGGAGTTTTGCTTTGCAGATGTGCCTATGATAAAGCGGAAATGTGCTATTTATCCACCTATAAATAGCCCGTCAACAAAAAATTATGCATTCATTGAATATAATGAAAGAAAGGCTATAACATATACATATTTTAGATCTCCTTTTTCTGGAACATTTGGCTTATTCAAGTTCCATTATAAATTTTTAGCGAAAGCAGAAAATAACTCTAATGTTTTACTCTATCTCCATCCGAACAATAATGCTATTTTAGCTATAGATACAGTCAGACATGTTGCCTCAAAAGCCAATGAAATGCTTTCAGCAATGCCATCTGATATCAGTGCGCAGGAACATGTATTGTTTAATGAAACATTTAAGTACAGTGCCTCGGAAAAAACTGGAGCAACTGCCGAAGGATATTATTGTAATATTAATCAAAATACAGAATTTCCAACATGGGATAGTGAAATCACTGATAATTATGACAACCTATAGCAACTTGAATACGGATTATTTTGCTATTCATGGTAGGCTAGCAATACTGTGTGCAAGGAATACAGCAAAAAAAGTTAGCTTGCTCAGAAGATCTTTGCTTTCAAGTCGCGCAAAACTCACGTAGCCCCTTCTTCTTTAAACAACCCCAACTTTTCTCACACAGTGTAGCCTCACTGAGAGTCAACTGTTTTTATGACCAGCCTGATCTCATAGATCCCCGCCCCAGCAACACTTAATTGCATGTATTTTTATTAAAAAAACATGCAAAATGGATAAATCAATGCTATCATAGCCCTATGAGACCTCAAGCTTCACTACAATTTGAAAAACTCTTAAAGCCGGGTAAGGTTTATCGCCGGGAAATGCTGCTACCTTACAGTACTGCTATTGATCGAACCTTACACCAGCAATCTGAAAAAGGAAGCCTAGAAAAAGTAGGTCCTGGCTTATATTATTGCCCCAAAAAATCCCGTTTTGGCACACTCGCACCCAACCCCCGTATACTTGTACAGGCGTTTCTCAAAGGGGATACTTTCTTGCTCTTTTCTCGAAACGAATATAATGCTTTGGGTCTTGGGCTTACGCAACTCTATAATCAAAATATTGTTTATAACCATAAGCGGCATGAAGTTTTAAAGCTGGCAGGACAATCTTTTGACTTCAGACGCCCTAACCGGGGATTTCCAGCCACTTTAAGTAAAGAATTCTTGCTTGTTGATTTAATGAACAACTTGGATGAACTTGCTGAGGATTCAGAGCTGATTCAGAAAAACATCCACAAACAATGGAATCAATTTGATCGAGTGAGACTTTTGCAATTGGCTGGGCAATATGGGAAAATAAAAACACGCAAATTCCTTAAAGAGCTTAATCAATAAGATGTTTTTACACCAATTACCAGATGTTCAAGAACTGTTTGAAGTTGTGGCTAAAGAAAAAGGCTTTCTGCCTGCAATTGTTGAAAAAGACTACTGGCTTATGCACTTGCTCTGGGGCTTAAAGCAGCAAGGATTTGATTTTGCACTAAAAGGTGGCACTTCATTATCCAAAGGTTTTGATATTATTCACCGTTTCAGTGAAGATGTAGATATTCGAATCGAGCCCGAAGTGGGCGATCAAGTCAAAATGGGTAAGGAACATAATAAACCTGCGCATATTCAAAGCAGAAAAACTTTTTTTGAAAAACTGTTGAAGAAGTTTTCTGTCACGGGCTTTCATTTTGCAAGAGATTCTAGTTTTGATGACTTAAAAATGAGAAGTGCCGGGATCCGGGCCCATTATATTTCTCGTTTTAATCAAATTGATAGTCTGAAAGAAGGTGTCTTATTAGAAGTAGGTTTTGATCAAGTAAGTCCTTCTTTATCATGCATAATTACTTCCTGGGCTTATGAAAAAGCTTCTGAACTCAAGCTGGATATCTTTGATAATCGAGCTAAAGATGTTGCTTGTTATTGTCCAGAATATACATTTGTAGAAAAATTACAAGCGATTTCGACCAAATACCGAAATCAACAAACCACAAATAGCTTGCCCGCAAATTTTATTCGTCATTATTATGATGTGTATCAACTGTTAGGCGATGAACGAGTTCTTGATTTTATTGGAACGCCAGCATATTTTGAGCACAAAGAACACCGTTTTAGAAATGCTGATGAAAAAGATCTCCAACAGAATCCGGCTTTTACTTTAAGTGATAAAAATACACGTGCATTGTATGAAAACGAATACCGAAAAAAATCTGCTTTATATTTTGAGCGTCAGCCTGATTTTCAAGAAATTTTGGATAGGCTATCAGCATATCTTGCCCAATTGTAAAACAAGCATATAAAAAACATGAATGAAGAAACAAAAATTATAAGTTAAAAAACTTAATAAGCGCGTGCCAACCCCCAGTATGTCCGATAAGCAGTCTAAGTCGCGCAAAACGCGCGCAAGCCACTATTTTAGATATTGGTTTTTTAGGGTTAAAAAAAATCAAAAATATCTATTTTTATAGGGTTTTTCGTGGTGGCCAGAGAGGGAATTGAACCCACGACACGAGGATTTTCAGTCCTCTGCTCTACCAACTGAGCTATCTGGCCAAAATCTAGGCCCTATTAGACTGTATTTAGGTGTGTTTCGTCAATCTGTTCTGTCGGCTGGCGGCTCAGGATGGATCGCATCATCTTCCAGCAAAAAAGCCTGCATCTCTTTGCGTAGGAATTGTCGGGCTTCTGGGTCGATCATCTTTAATCGATTTTCATTGATAAGTATGGTTTGCTGTTGTAACCACAAAGCCCAAGCTTCTTTGGAAATATGCTGATAAATAGATTCGCCAAGCGCACCACCACAGGGTACTCGTTCTAAGCCCTCGGCAGATTTCTGTAATTTTTTGCAATACACTAAATGAGACATAGGCTTCAGATCCTAAAGAGCTATGGCCACTATACCATGGCAGCCGGAACCAACCTATCGGCAGACAGCAAACGTTTTACCGGTGCGGGTAGCCCAAGCTTAGGCAGATCTTCTATGGCATGCCATTGGTAGGGTGCCTTCAGGCGTGGGATTGGTTTTGTATGGACTTCGCAGATCACGGGATGGATATCCAAATGAAAATGCGTAAAGGTATGACGAAAAGCTTCTAGTTTGCGTGGTTTTTTGACAAGTATTTTAAAATTTTCATGGCACCAGACCGATAGATCGGTACGAAGCGGGCATTCGACTAAACTCCAAAGCCCTCCCCAAATACCTTTGGTCTCTCGTTTTTCGAGTAAGACTTTTTGTGTGGCATGATGTATAAAAATAAGCATGCGTGTTGCCTGAACAGGTATCACTTGCTTGGGGCGCTTGGCCGGAATAGTACTAATAACCCCCAAAGCTTTGGCCTTGCAGCTGCCTGCAATAGGGCAGCGTTCACAGGCAGGGTTGCTGGCGGTGCAGAGTGTTGCGCCTAGATCCATCATCCCTTGGGTATAATGATGCACGTCTTTGCTAGGGGTGTTGGCAGTGCTTAAGGCCCAGAGCTGCTTGCTAACAGCCGGATCGCCCGGCCATCCTTGAATAGCAAAATGGCGTGCCAAAACACGTTTTACATTGCCATCTAAAATAGGATAGGACTGCTGCATGCTCATGGATAAAATAGCACCTGCCGTAGAGCGTCCAATACCGGGCAAGGCCAAAATATCTTCATAGGCGCTGGGAAAGACTCCCTGGTAGTGTTCTTGAATGAGAACGGCCGTTTGATGCAAATGTTTGGCGCGTCGGTAATAGCCTAGGCCTGCCCATTGTTGAAAAACCTCATCTAAAGAAGCGTTCGCTAAGTGTTCTAGTGTGGGAAAGGTTTCCATAAACCGTTGAAAATAGGGAATGACGGTGGCAACTTGGGTTTGCTGTAACATGATTTCTGAAACCCATACCCGATAAGGTGTGGTATTACTTTGCCAAGGTAATCCGCGTCGACCTTGTTTTTGAAACCATGCAATGACGCGGTTTGCAAAACTAAGGCGCGCCAAACAGTTTCTCCATGTCGGTAGCTTTATCAATCGATAAGGTTGGTTTTTTTTCAATCGGTCGGGCGGTACCCTGATGGAGCGATTCAATAGCATTTTCCGCATAGCGTCCCAGTTCAGGTCGAATCATTAAGGCATCTAGCGGTCCCTTAATCTGGATAGAGAGCGGGGTTTTTTCTAGAAAAGGACGCAGAGCTTGGGGTTGACTGGATTCCGAGGGGCCAAGGAGTGCAAAGGTTTCATAGTCGGATTGCTGTAGTTTTAGATCGGTAAAACCTTTACCGTACACCTTGTAGCGAGGATGAGAAAGCGTAAAATGATCGGTATGTAGTGCCCCTTGTTTAAAGGTAATCGTAGACTCAAAGCTTTCGAAGGGGGTGTACAGTTTTTCTGAATCGGCCGCTTGTCGTTTCCACTCGCCCAGTTCTGCGGTTAAAAGCGCTTCTATATTGACAGGTTGTTTGCGCAGAAGATGATTAGAAATCGTATGCAGTGCGACCTGTGCCTGCTCTAATAAAGGCATGAGGGAGATCCCATAGATTTTCCCATGCTTAATTTTTATATTGGTGTGGCCTTGTAGATTATCTAGGCACGCATGAAGGGTATTACCCTCGGTCCACAGCTCAGAATCTGCTTGCATGTGTCCACTGATTTTATTTTTTTCATGTAACAGTCCCAGTGATTCCTTAAGATCAAAGGTATCGCTCTGCAAGCTAAGCGAGTATTGGGGCAGACCTGTTCTTAAGTCGACTTCAGCACGGCCCAGATGTTGAATGCCGGCTGTGAAAGCCTCTAATTGTTCAAAAGTGACCAGACCTTTTTGAGCGTCAAAAGCAGTGGTTATAGTTTTGATAGGCACGGTTCCTAAGTCAATATTTTTAGCATGCATGGTACCGCTAGCTTCTAAGGCCGCCAAGGATGTGTGTGGCAGCACTTTAAAAGCACCTTCTATGATGGAATCATGCCCGAAAGATAAGGTAAAGGCGGGGACCTCGAGGGTTGGATAGTGGTAATCAATGGTTGTTTTTAAATGGACATTTTGATAGGTTTCTGTGGGATCCCAACCATAGGCTTTGAGCCAATGGTTTAAAGGTATGTTCATCATTTGCACTTTGGCCTGTAGTTGTGGCGTGCCTTGTAAATCTTTGAGGGTTAGATCGCCACTCAGGGTTGTGGTGGGTTGATGGGGTATGGTTGCCGTGACAAGCATTTTCGTAAAATCCAATTGCGCATGGTTTCTGTGCAAGCGCCATTTTGTTTCTAGGTTAAGCGCTGATTTTTGATCAGGATGATTCAAATCGTTCCACATAAAGCTCAGTGTGAGTGGATGGTACAAATGTTCGATCCCTGTATAATGGGTTTCAAAGGGTTTTGTTTGTAGTGCGAGATTTTCGAAACGTATGTGTTGATGATGCTTGGGATTTTCCCAAGTTATCGTGCTATTAGACAAATGAATCGTGTGTGCGGCAAAAAGCGATGCGTCCCCAGCCTGGGATGCTTGAAAGCGTTGTTTTAAATCGTCCCAATTACCTTGTCCAAAAATATTACGTGCGAGTTTTAGATCAAGGCCATCGATGTGGATATCGACCTTCAAAGGGCCCCCTATTATCGACTGCCAAGATGTTTGAACAGAAGCCTTTTGAAAGGACAAGAAATCTTGGCTAAAGGATGGCGCATTGCCTAGTTGTACATTGTATAATTCAACCCCCACAGAGGGCATTAAATGCCAAAGCACCGGACCGTTTATCCGAAGCTCTCGGCCTGTGTGGAGGGCTATGCGTTTTGTGATTACAATTTTAAGGAAAGAAGAACCGAAGCAAGCAATAGCGGCACTCACCGTTAAAAGCGTTACAAAACTCCACAGCGCCAGCCTTTTTATTTTATACGACACCCGCTGAAGATCTCCTATCATCGCTAGCTTTAGCGCGTTATTTGCCTTAGTTCAGTTTTAAAAAATGGCCTAATGTTTTATCGATTGTTTCATGGATCAGCTGTTCCACTTTGTTTTTCTGCAAGTATTTGAGTGCACTATTCAGATAAGCACCCAAGTCGGGTCTAATGCTAGGCGCTTGCAGCGAACCTTGAATTTGAATGGGTAAGGGCGTTTGAAAAAGATAGGTACCAATCTCATCGGACGCGGGATAAGGGCTGGTTGTTAGCACCGCTGAGGCCTTGTAATCCAACTGATGGCGCACCAGATCCAGTGTTCCTTTGCCTGTGATACGATAGGCAGCCTGAGTGATACTCAGATCGGGATTCGTCGCAACCCCATTGGCAAAGTTTAGGGTGGCACTCAGGTTATCAAAGGGTGTGAAAGCCGCTTGATTGAGTGGATCCATATTCCATGTTTGAGCCGTTGCGGCCAGTGTTGCATCCTGGTTAGGATCGATAAGCGCGGTGGTGGGCTGTCCACTGAGTTTTGCAACCATATCATGGATGCTTGATAAGGCTTTTTTAATCAAAGCGGCTAGATCGATATGATTGATTCTACCCTGCTTTACTTGTAGATTCATTTTACCGGAAAGGGTTCGTTCTATCGTTTCTAAAGTGGTTCCTTCTGCACTGAGTGCTAAACCCAAGGTCGCTTTGCCTTCTAGGGGACCCTTCGGATCGACGAAGGACAGGATTGTTTTTAAATCGAAGGCCTCACCGCTTTGTGTGAGAGACCATTGTGGCCGCGCACTATGCAAGCGTCCTTTGAGTGTGAGATGTTGCAGAGCCCCATTCATCTTAAAGTCTAAGGGTGCAATGTTTAGGAGACCCTTGTTGGCTTGGACATGGGCCTTGATCGCTTGAAAGTCGATAGCCCCTATTTTAAGCAGATCGCTGCTAATATCGGCTTCGAGTGTACGGGTCGCGGGTTTGGCTGTGAAGTCTGCTTTAAGCGTGCCTTGCACAGACAAGCCGTCTTTATTTTTCAGGGCTACATTTTCAAAATGGCCATTGATGCGGGGATCGCTAAAGTCTTCTACGCTGAGGGATCCATTCAGACTAATACTCGTGCCGCTTGCGGGGCTTAAGCTCACTTTCAGATCCTGCAGCTTAAAGCTTTGTGGTGACAGTGCCAAAGACCAATAACCTTTCAAAGAAAAAGTGCCGAGAGGTTGTTTGTTAAGCTCATCGATCTCGAAGCCTAGGGCTATAGGATTAGACCCTTGCAAGAGGCCTTGGACTAAACCATGGGCATTTAAATGGAGATGACTGAGCCTATAGTGTTGATCTTTTTGTTGATCATGGTAGATCAACTGTGCATTTTGAACATTCAGGCTATTGAGCGCCAGCGAGGGCATAGGTATTGCAGCCGTTTTGGGGGTGCTGTTGCTGGGGTTTTCAAAGGCTTTGCGAAGCGCTGCCCAGTTTTCTTGTCCGGCAGCATTACGTTCGAGTACGAGCGTTGCGCCTTCCATATTGAAATCTAATACCACGCGGCCTGTTAACAGTGACCATAGGCTGATATCAACCTTGAGCGTGTCGGCAGATACCAAGGTACCGCTGAAGGGTGCTTGATTGTCCAAATGAAGCTTTTTGATTTCTAGGGAGAGCATGGGATACCACTTCCAACGGAGTGGGCCTTGTAACTTCAGTTCATACCCTGTGCGCTGTAGAACCGCATCTTGGATGGGTGTCTTAAATTCATCGGGATCAACATAATGGATAACCAGAGCCACGGCTACACTCAGTGCAATGACACCGCTGACGATAAAAGAGACTAAGATTTTGAACCATCGTTTCATGAGATGCATCCCCAACGCAGACTAGTACCTCGAAAATAAGTTTCTCCGAATGGCACTCGAGGACATACATCCCTGTATTCGACGCCTCTCATGCTCATTCGGAAAAACTTGTCTGACCACCTATATATATCCTTTTTAAGTTATATACCCAAAAGAAGCTTCTTGCAATACCTAAGCTTGTTCTTTAGGATGCGCAAATGACGCTAAAGCTCCCAACCCTTGAAGTGGATCCGCCGGCAGGTATTGCAGATGCCTCGGTGATTTGGTTGCATGGCCTAGGTGCTAGTGGCCATGATTTCCTACCTGTGGCAGAACAATTATCCCTTCTTTATCCTTTGGTGCGTTTTGTATTGCCCCATGCACCCATGCGTGCGGTGAGGGCTAATCAGGGCGTACGCATGCGTGCTTGGTATGATTTTTACAGTTGGAATTTTCGTGAGCATGAAGATGTCGCGGGTTTGCAAGCGATGGAACAATCGATTAATCAATTGATTGAAGATGAACAGGCATTGGGGATCCCAAGCCATCGTATTGTATTGGCAGGTTTTTCTCAGGGTGGGGCCATGGCACTGTATGCGGGGCTGCGCTATCCGCATCGCTTAGCGGGCATTATTGCGCTCTCTACTTATGTACCAGATCCGCTTGCTTTGGCGGATAGTGTGTCCAAAAGTGCAGTAGCGATGCCCATTTTTCTTGCCCATGGCCAGTATGACGGGGTGATACCACTTGCGATGGCCACGGCTGCGAGACAGATGCTAGAGGCTTGTGGTTGTGCCGTAAGATGGCATTGTTATGCGATGGAACATAACGTTGTGGATGAAGAGATCCAGGACATTGCAAAATTTTTAGGAAAAGTTTTATAACGCTTTGTTATTGACTAAGGTTAATAGAATTTCTTCAGCTTCTGTATAGGCCTCTTCTTTCATTAAATAGCCTGCATAACTGTTTAGCAGTCTAGCGTTTTTTTGTATCGTGCAGGGCATTTCCTTCCAAAAATGGGTAAGGGCTTTTAAGCCTTGTTGGGCATAGATAGGCAGTAAAGATTCATAGGTTTTTTGTTCGATAGCTGCGAGGGTTTGTTTATCAAATACAGCCTGTTTGCTTAAGGCAGGTAGCAGCTTAAGCAGGGACGCAAAATCCTGTTTGTTTTGATAAAGCTCCGCTAATAATCGAAGCACTTCAACATTGGTGGGCTCATCTTCATAAAGTTTTTTTAAAGATGTACTGCTTTCATCGAGATGACCGGCTTTGAGTTGTAGGGCAGCGTGTGTGAGTCGTATGCCCACTGTATTCTCGAGGCCTTGTTTTACCGCGAGATCCATATAATGATCGCGTCGATCATAAGCAGAGAGCGCTTGTGCAGCCTGTGCTGCGTATAAATAATTGACAATGGGATGATCGCTGTGCGCTGCACTGTGGGTTAATTGGCGTTCTGCTTGCTTCCAACGTCCCTCTGCAAGCGCTAACAAACCTTTAGCGCTTTGTAGACGCGCACTTCGTTGCTGATGATTTTTATGCCAGCCAGCAATATTTTTTGACGTGGAACGGATCGTATGGATGGTTCGTAATAAAGCATAAAACGCCATAAACAGGAATAGGATTAAAAAAATCGCTAGCCACAAAGGCATTTCTGTGGTCCATTCTCCATAAGAGAAAAGGGCGTAACCCGGATCTTGACGGATCAGCACCCCCGCGGTTGTTGCGAGTATGAGCGCTAGAATAAAAAGCCAGAATGGGCGCATCTTAGGATCTCAAAAGTGATAATTGATGAAGGCTGGTTAAGGGTGGATAAGTATTTTCTAAAGACACTGTTTTCAATGTGTTCAAAGATTGTTGTAGGGATAAGACTCGTGGATCTTTTCCATCATAGTAATTATCAAGCCATTGCTGCGTGTCTTGGATAAGTCTGGTGTATAACGATTCATTCCGCATCATGGTTGTGAGGCGCAATTGTTCTAAGAATAAACGTAGTTGTTGTTGGACTAGGCGTTGCTCGGTATCGGATAGCAAAGGCTCTACGGGTTTTGTATGACGTTGAATCTTGATCAAATCTTTAAAGGTTTGTAAGAACTGATAAAAAAAGGTTTGCCACGTGGTGGAGGATGCTGTGGCGGGGTAATGTTGCGCTGCTGGTTCCAGAGAGGATCCGCGATGACGCGGCAAAAGATCCTGTGTCTCATCGATCAAGGTTGTGATGGTTTGCCAGGTGCGCTGAGGATTGCTGGGTTGCACAGCTGCCAATGCTTGGAGATCATCTTGAAGCGCACGGTTGAGTGGCTCGAGTTGTGGATCATGCAGCGCTTGAATTTTGCTTTGTGCGGTGGTTAATAAAGGGAGGGTTGCAGGTAAATCTTGGGTGGTATGCAATTGGGTTGCAGCTAACTGAATAAGTGTAGCTATTTCGAAATGAGATAAGTTATCGAGCTCAGGACTTGTGGGTCTGCTGGGCGCTTGTTGTAGTATCTGTGATGTCTGCATGGGGCGCTGTTTTTGCAAGTCTTCAATCTTGCTGTTGAGTCCCTCTTCCACCTGTAGCAGATTTTGCTGCGAGCTTTGTAGTGCATCCCTGGTTTGCCCAAATTGAAAAAGGCTGAACAGCACAGCACAAAGGGCAAGCAAAAAACTGAGCCAGGTAAACTTCATGGACAAGGACCCTCGTAAGTAGGCAACACTTTTATAATAGCTGATATAATAGCCGAGTCATCAGCCCCTGTCGCCAGTAAAGGTTTTTCGAAGCCCCGTTGATGGGCTAATGCAAGCATTCTGCTACCCACGACTACGATAGGGTGTTTTTGTAAGTAGTGCAGGGCTGTGGGTGGAAAAAGTGCGATAAGATGCTCTAAGGCACTGGCACTGGTGCTTACGCTTAGATCGGGAGGGTGCTGATCCCAGCTTGCCAGCATTGTTTCGATATTATAGGTGGGTAGGCCGCGAAGATAGATTTCCAAAGGATGTACAATAGCCCCGCGTGCTTTGAGCGTTTCTGCGAGCAATGTTCTACCCCCTTCCCCTTTGACAATCGCAATTGATAGATCCTTTATATTTTGCAATACAGATAACATTAATAAAGATTCGCTTTCATAGGGTGGGGCTTCTGGGATGCGTACGCTTGGGATTCCGAGGGCCTGTAGGGCTTGTTGGGTGCCGGGGCCTATGGCCATATAAGTGATGGCTGGCCACAGGGAGGGATCTGCTTGGATGAGCGGGGTGGCGTAGCGCACAGCCGCTTGGCTTGTGAAAATGGCTATCTGAATGTTGTTAAAAAGTGCTTGGCCTTCTGCTAAGGTGTATTTTGGTGAAGGTTGGATTTCAATCGTAGGGATACATTCAGGACGATGGCCTAAGTCTTGGATCTTTTGACAAAGAGTGCTTGCAAGGGCTCGGGGTCTTGTGATGAGAATATTCATGGATGCCTTAAAAGTTCATCAGCACCTTGTTCTCGTAATTTTTCTGCGACTGAAGTACCCATATGCAGGAACTGTTCGCTGCTGCCGGTGGCTTCTGCTTTTAAAAGCAGCGATCCATCGGTTTTCCCTACCATACCTTCTAATCGTAGACAGCCGTCTTCATCAAGGGTCGCAAAGCCTGCAATGGGTGTTTGACAGCCACCCTCTAAGCAGGCAAGCATCGCTCTTTCAGCCCCCACACAGTGTGCAGTTGCTAGATGATGCAGCGGATTAATCAGTGTTTGGATCGCGTGATCATTCACACGGCACTCAATGGCTAAAGCACCTTGGCCTACGGCAGGCAGGCATTCATCTCGCGAAAAAATCTGAGAAAAAGGCACCATCAGCTTTAAGCGCTCTACGCCACAGTGTGCCAGAATAATACCCTCGTAGTGTCCTGCTCGTAATTTTTCAAGTCGACTATCGATATTCCCGCGCAAGGGGATAATATTTAAATCGGGTCGTAAGGCTAGTAACTGCGCTTGTCTGCGCAGGCTCGAAGTACCCACGCGCGCCTGTGGGGGGAGTGATTGTAGGGTAGGATAGGCGAGGGAATACCAGGCATCATAGGGTGATGCACGTTGAAGGATTGCGCCGAGCTGTAGACCTTCGGGTATTTGATGGGGCATATCTTTAAGCGAATGCACCGCGATATCGGCCTTGTGCGCTAACAAATAATCTTCAAGTGCTTTGACAAATAAACCTTTACCGCCAAGGGTTGCGAGGGGTTGATCCAGAAAACGATCGCCTGTGCTTTGGATCCCCACAATGTTTATTTCAAGTGCTGGGTGATGCGCTGCCAGTTGTGTTTTAACCAGATTGGCTTGGCAGAGGGCCAGAGGACTTTTGCGCGATACGATAGTCAGGGTTTTTTTCATAGAATAAATTGGCTTAAGTCTTGATCGCGTACCAGGGCATTGAGCTGCTCGTTCACATAGGCTTGGTTAATGATCTGGTGAGTATACTTAAGCTCTGTGGCCTTAAAAGAAATATCTTCTAATAACCGTTCCATCACGGTATGCAGACGCCGAGCACCAATATTTTCTGTGCGTTCATTCATTTCCCAGGCAATTTCGGCGATGCGTTGAATACCATCCGGCTCGAAGGAGATCTTTACCTGTTCTGTGGCTAGTAGCGCTTGATATTGGATGCTCAGGCAGGCATCGGTTTCGGTTAAAATTCTTACAAAATCTTCCACCCGAAGTGCATCCAGCTCTACACGAATGGGTAAACGACCTTGTAGTTCGGGAATGAGATCGGAGGGTTTTGAAACATGAAAAGCACCCGAGGCAATAAAGAGAATATGATCGGTTCGCACTGTGCCATATTTGGTAGACACACTGCAGCCTTCCACCAAGGGTAATAGATCTCTTTGTACGCCTTCACGTGAAACATCGCCCGTGCTTCTTTGTTCGGATCGCTGGGTGACTTTATCAATTTCATCCAGAAAAACAATGCCGGTTTGTTCCACACGTTCAAGGGCCTGTATTTTAATATCGTCATCATTGATGAGTCGATGGGCCTCTTCTTCACACAACATTTTTAGCGCATCTTTGACGCGTAATTTTCTTTTTTTTAGACGTTCGCTTGAGAGATTTTGAAAAATACTTTGTAGTTGATGGCTCATCTCTTCCATACCGGGGGGTGCCATAATCTCAACCCCGATAGGGTGGTGTGAAAGCTCTAGTTCAATATCTTTTTCATCCAACGCACCACTCAGCAGTTTTTTAGACAATAATTTTCTGGCAGTTAATGCGCTTTTTGTGGAAGATTCGGAATCTACTGGAGCTTCATTGCTCGGGGGCGGTGCCAAAATAGCGAGAATGCGATCGAAGGCAAGCTTATGGGCTTGAACACGCACGGTGGCCAAAGCTTCTTCACGGGTTAATTTAACCGCTAATTCTGTGAGGTCGCGAATAATGGAGTCTACATCCCGACCCACATAGCCCACTTCGGTAAATTTCGTGGCTTCTACTTTAATAAAAGGCGCTTTGGCTAATTTTGCCAAGCGGCGTGAAATTTCTGTTTTACCCACCCCGGTGGGCCCAATCATTAAAATATTTTTTGGGGTTATTTCAGCACGCAACACCGGATCGACGCGCAGTCGTCGATAACGGTTTCTAAGGGCAATCGCAACCGATCGTTTGGCCGCTTGTTGTCCAATAATGTATTTATCGAGTTCTTGTACAATTTGTTGAGGGGTCATTACTTCGAATAAAGGATCGCTCATGTTTCACTCTCTAATTCTTCAATACTGAAATGATGATTGGTATAGACACACATATCGGCCGCAATTGTTAAGGCTTTTTGTACAATCGCAAGGGGATCGAGCGTTGTGTTATCTAAAAGCGCTGTGGCAGCAGCTTGTGCATAAGGACCGCCGGACCCAATAGCAATCAGACCTCTTTCAGGTTCTATCACATCGCCATTGCCAGTAATCATTAAGGAATTTTGTTTATCGGCAACGATGAGTACAGCCTCGAGGCGCCTTAAAGCCCTATCCATACGCCAATCTTTGGCCAGTTCTACCGCGGCTCGCATGAGGTTTCCCTGATAAGTTTCCACTTTTTTTTCAAAACGTTCAAAGAGGGTAAAGGCATCGGCAGTGCCGCCTGCAAAGCCGGCAATAATTTTATTTTGGTAGAGGCGTCGAACCTTGCGCGCATTGCCTTTTAAAATGGTATCGCCTCGTGAGACCTGACCGTCACCACCAATCGCCACGCGCTGATGTCTGCGTACACAAACAATGGTCGTGCCTCTGAATGATTCCACTGTGGGCTGCTCCTATCTTAACGTTGTAGGATTAAAATACCATGAATCTGATGTTGTTGAAGTCGCTTTTTTTGTTCGGCTGCTATGGACTCAGAGGCAAAGGGCCCGACCATCACTCTAAACCAGGTGCCATCTTCAGCCTCAACCTGTTGGTTCTTTGCCTTAAACCCAAGCCCCATCAGGCGATTTTTGAGTTGTTCCGCGCCTTCGCGGTGGCGGTAAGCTCTGGCTTGGATCATATAGCGGGGGGCTGCCTGTTTGCTATACACAGGCGCCGATTTAGTTTTCGACTTAGCTAATTGCCTAGACACTGTAGGGGCAGGCGTTAGGGGATCGGGTAGCGGCACTTCAAGTCCGGGTAATAACTGATAGAACTCGAAACGTTGGGCAGCTTCTTGTTTGTGGAGGGCTTGTGTGTGGTTTTTGCTATGGGTTTTGGGTGAAGCCTTTCTTTTTTCTACCGGGACTGGAGGCTTTTCGCTGTGGTGTTTGTCAGTATGAACCGGTTTTAGCGCTAGGGGATTATAGCGGGCCAGTTGACCTGTACCATACAGATGATAGAGGCCGGCAATACCCAGCAGAATCAGGAAAAGACCCATAAGCCATCCTAGACCCTTGGGAAAGGACTTGCGCTTGCGTGATGATCGGGTATGCAGGAGGTTTTTTTTAGGATGACGAGCCACTTTGGTTCTCAAAAAAGTTGGTTGATAAGTGCTAAGTGTACCAGAGTTGTTTGAGCCTTTAAGAAGATTTGTTGTAGAGTGGTGGCTGGCCACCTTAGCTGTCCGCAGAGCCGACCGCACGCGTCCCGTAACGGGAGAGGGCTTTAATCGCTTAAGGTGATACCATTAACATTTTGTTTGGCTAAGGGGGTCGTATGGATATTTCTTGGGTTGTGGCTTTATTTGCAATGCTCGCCATTGTGGTTGTGTTTATGGGGGTCAAGCAAGTACCCCAAGGTTATGAGTGGACAGTCGAGCGTTTTGGACGTTATACCCAAACCCTCAGACCGGGTTTGGCGATTATTGTGCCTTTTGTGGATCAGATCGGTGCCAAGCTTGTGATGATGGAACAGGTGCTTGATATTCCCTCGCAAGAAATCATTACCAAAGACAATGCCATGGTGCGTGTGGATGCGGTGATTTTCTTTCAAGTGGTGGATGCAGCCCAAGCCGCCTATGCGGTGAATGATTTAGAGCGCGCTATTCGTAATCTGACACTCACCAATATTCGTACGGTGCTGGGTTCTTTAGATTTAGATGAGGCTTTATCGCAACGCGATCATATTAATTCACGTTTATTGGTGGTGATTGACGAAGCCACAGCACCCTGGGGCATGAAAGTAACGCGTATTGAAATTAAAGATATTGCCCCGCCCAAAGATTTAGTGGAATCTATGGGTGCGCAAATGAAAGCCGAGCGCGAAAAACGTGCTTCTATTCTAGAGGCAGAAGGGATTAAGCAATCGCAAATTTTAAAGGCGGAAGGTTCAAAGAGCTCCAAAATTTTAGAAGCAGAAGGCCATCGACAAGCCGCTTTTCTAGGTTCCGAAGCCAGAGAACGTCAGGCCGAGGCAGAAGCCAAAGCCACGCACGTGGTATCTGAAGCGATTGCGCAGGGTTCTTTGCATGCCGTGAACTATTTTGTGGCACAAAAGTATATTGATGTTTTAGGAAAAATAGCTTCGGCCGAAAACCAGAAAGTTTTGTTAATGCCTTTGGAGGCAAGCAGTGTGATTGGTAGTTTGGCCGGTATTGGCGAATTAACCAAAAGTGTTTTTGGTGAAAAAGCAAAATGATGCCCTCACCCCTCATGAAAAATTGGGAGTTATGAATGAATATTTTAAGGGATCATTTTTGGACTCTGCATGCTTGGATGGTGATAGCTGTATTACTCACCCTCTTGGAGGTCTTACTGGGCAGTAGCTTTTTCCTGCTCTGCCTAGGTGCTGCTTGTGCTGTTGTGGGTGTTGTACTGTGGCTATGGCCGAGTCTTGTATGGCAAACACAAGTCTTTATCTTTGCATGCGCAGCTTTGGGCAGCGTAGGGCTTTGGTGGCATTATTTGCGGGGGCGTATGCATAAGCCCAAGCACAGCACCCTCAATCGTCGTGCAGAGCAGTATATTGGCAGAACCTTTGCCTTGTCCGAGGCGATTGTGAATGGTCGGGGCAGAATTCGCGTGGATGATTCCAGCTGGCAGGTAGAAGGTCCCGAATTGCCTATGGGTACTACGGTTGAGATTATTGGGGTGGAAGGTGTTCTTTTGAAGGCTAGGGCTAAGGTGTAATAGCCCCTGAGGCGCTACGTTCGACTCTTGACTTAGGTGTTGCTTTAAGTTAGCCTGCGGAAGACGTTGCAACTGATAAGGTACTCAAAGTGTCAGATAATTCAGAGCTATTAGAGAAGGTTAAGAACACAAGATTTTGTTGGCACTCTCCGATTGATTTTGGTAACGGTGTTGTGGTTAACAAGCGCGCACAACGTCGTTTTGCCAGAAGACTTAAGTTGCTGCACATACCTGCCGATCTTACTGGAAAAACAATTTTGGACATAGGCGCATGGGATGGTTTTTTTTCGTTTGAATTTGAACGTCGTGGTGCTAAAAGAGTATTGGCTATCGATACTTATGCATGGGATAAAGGTGGGATTGATTGTTTCTTACTAGCCAAAGAGCAGCTCAAGAGTAAGGTGGAACACCAACGCTTGGATGTGCATGATTTATCTCCAGATCTTGTTGGAACTTTTGATTATGTTTTCTGTGCAGGCGTTTTGTATCATCTCAGGAACCCATTTTATGCATTAGAAAAAATATATAAAGTAACTAAAGGTACTTTAATATGCGAAACGCATGCTATGATCCCTGCCATGCATGAGAAGTACCCGCTATCAGCCTTCTTTCCGGGCGATGAAAGCGCAGGGCGTTGGGATGTTTGTGGTTATACGACATTGTCCTGGCTGGAAAATGCTGTTAAATATGCAGGCTTTGCACGCTCTGAATTTAAATATACGCCATCCATGCACTGGTATAGAAAAATGAAGGCTTTTGTGACTAATAGACCACAATCAGGAAGGGTGGTGATTCACGCGCACGTTAATCCCTAGGCAATCAATCCCATGAAAAAAATACTGATTGTAGGGCCGGCTTGGGTGGGGGATATGGTGATGGCCCAGTCCCTGTTTAAGGTGCTTAAAGCGCAGGACCCTACCACCATTATCGATGTTTTAGCCAGCGATTGGACACGTCCTTTGTTGGCCCGCATGCCGGAAGTTCATCAGACCCATTCCATGCCCATCGGACACGGTAAGCTGGCACTGAGGCAACGATATCAAATTGCCCAATCCCTGAAGTCCTATGGTTATACACAGGCGATTGTTTTGGCGAATTCCTGGAAATCGGCCCTGATTCCTTGGTGGGCAAAAATCCCTTTGCGTACCGGTTTTCTAGGAGAATGCCGATGGGGGCTTTTAAATGACTGGCGACGTTTAGATAAACAAGCGCTACCCAGGATGATCGACCGCTTTGCAGCCTTAGCCTTTAAAGCGGATCAACCCATGCAGTCCATACCGTATCCGCAGTTAGTAGTAGACCAGACACAGGTTGCGAAGACCGCACAAACATTTTGTCCAGGGTGGCAACCCGGACAAAAAATAATCGCACTTTGTCCCGGTGCAGAATTTGGTTCTGCCAAACGTTGGACAACCGAACATTATGCAAAGCTTGCGGCCATGAAACAATCGGAAGGTTTTGCAGTATGGATCTTCGGATCTAAAAAAGATATTCCGGTAGCCGCCGAGATTCAACAACACCTTAAAACGCCGGCTGTCGATTTTAGTGGTAAAACCCGTTTAGAAGAAGCCATCGATTTACTGTCGGTAGCGACCGTTGTTGTAAGCAATGATTCCGGTCTAATGCATGTAGCCGCTGCCTTAAATAAACCGCTGATGGCACTGTATGGCCCCACCGATCCGGCTTTTGCCCCACCCTTAGGATCGAACACCCGTTCTTTGAGTTTGGCCTTGTCTTGTAGTCCTTGTCGTGCACGCGAGTGTCCCCTAGGACATCATCGATGTATGCGCGATTTATTACCCGAACAAGTCTTAACAGCCATGAATCGTTTGGAGTATGCATGCGCATCTTAGTGATAAAGACCTCTTCTTTAGGGGATATTATTCATACTTTGCCTGCACTAAGCGATGCACGTGCAGTCTATCCATCGATCACGTTTGATTGGGTGGTTGAAGAACCTTTTGCAGAAATTCCAGGTTGGCATGCTGCGGTAGACACAGTAATCCCCATTGGGCTGCGACGTTTTAAACGCGAGCCTAAGGCCATCTTAAAAAGTGGTGAATGGCGACAGTGGTTAAAAGCACTCAGAGCGCATCATTATGATTTAGTGATTGATGTGCAAGGTTTATTAAAAAGTGCTTTAGTTGCTTGTTGCGCGCGTAGCACCCTAAAGACAGGTTTTTCTTGGCGTAGTGCTAGAGAATCCGTGGCGAGTTTATTATACAATCAACGGATGCATGTGCCATGGCGACAACATGCGGTAACGCGCACCCGCGCATTATTTGCAGGTGTTTTAGGGTACGATTTTTCGACCAGGACCCTTGACTATGGCATTGAGCGGCAGCATTTTGCACCGCTGTCTTTAGAAGGAGGGCCTTATTGCGTTTTCCTGCATGGAACCACCTGGGATAGCAAGCATTGGCCCGAATCCTATTGGATAGCTTTAGCGAAGAAGGTTGCAGAAGCCGGATATACCATCCAGTTATTATGGGGCAACCCCTTAGAGTTAGCCCGTGCACAGCGTATTGCAGAGGTCTGTGAAAAGGCTGTGGTAGCCCCGCGTCGCTATCGTCTGAGCGAAGTGCTGGCTATTTTGGCGGCAGCGCAAGCGGTGGTGACAGTTGATACAGGGTTTGGACATTTGGCAACGGCTTTGAATGTTCCGACGGTTTCGCTGTATGGCCCCACCGATCCGGCACTCTCGGGTACTTTTGGCCCCAAACAATTATCTTTGGCTGCACACTTTCCTTGTTCACCTTGTTTTAAGCGGACTTGTATGTATGCGGGACAACAGGCTGTCGATCCCCCTTGTTTTGTGAGTGTGAATCCAGAGCGTGTCTTTAAAAAACTGATGATGCAATTAAATACTAGCGGAACGAACCCATGCGCAATCTCTGTTTAACACCGTTTGAACGCTTGCATGCCGGGCTGATTGCACTTTTAGCATTTATGATACCCATTTCAACGGCAGGTACTAACGGCGTACTGATTGTATGGATAAGTGTGTGGATAGTACTGAATGTTCTGTGCGGTGATCTGCGTGTGCAGATCCGCCAAATGCTATCGGAACCTGTGACGCGTGCCGTGCTTTTATTCGTGGGTGTTTTTGTGGTGGCAAGCTTTTATTCCACAGCCCCTTGGTCTGATATAAGAGTGTCACTCGGTAAAATGAGCAAATGGCTTTACCTGCCTTTTTTAGTCTGTAGCCTACGGCAATCAAGGCATCGATCGTGGGTCATCGATGCTTTTTTGGCAAGCATGATGCTCACGCTATTCTTGGCGATGCTAAAAATATATGGTGGCGTTTCCTTGTGGTCTGTGCGTTTTACCCATGCTTGTGTTTTTAAGGATCATATTTTCACCAATTTGATGATGAGTTTCGCAGCCTTTCTTTTGGCCCACAAAGTTTTGCAAACATCCCATGCTTGGATGCGTGCAGGTTTTCTATTGCTCTGTACGGCTGCCATCTATTATGTGCTTTTTATGAGTGAGGGACGTTCGGGTTATGTCATACTTGCACTTTTATGGGTGTTTTTTTGTATGCAAACCCAAAAGAGGAAACATCGGGCGGTGGGTATCACAAGCCTGATAGTGTTATTGATACTGGCCGGTTTTTATTTTTCCACTTTTCAACGTCGTATTTTGCAAATAGTGCACAGCGCGTCGATGGTGAATATGACGAAGGCTTATGAGGATGGCTCCATACATCAACGTCTAAGTTATACAAAAAATACAGTGGCACTCATCAAAATCCAGCCTTGGCTGGGTTTTGGTACGGGATCCTTCAAAACGGCGTATGAAAAATACACTTTAGATCGTACGTGGCCTATGACCGCTAATCCACATAATGAATATCTGAATATTGCGGTACAATGTGGCATGTTGGGGTTGGGTGTTTTATTATGGTTTTTCTACATTTTGCATAAAAGCATAGATCTTTTAGGAAGGCCTGAAAAATATTATGCGCAAGGCTTGCTTGGTATCATGGTAGTAGGCTGCATAGGTAATTCTTGGTTAATGGATTTTACCTCAGGCTATTTTTTTATGGTGTGTCTAGCTGCTTGTTTGGCGAGGGAGAGAGCTTGAAAAAACCCTCTAAAATATCGGTGATTGTAACGAGTTATAATTGGCCGCTGGCTTTAAGCGCTGTGTTGCGTGCTTTGATTGCCCAACAAACAAGCTGCGATTTCGAAGTGATTATCGCCGACGATGGTTCTACAGCAGACACCAAAGCTTGTATTGCAGCGTTTAAGCAACAGGGCGCTTTATCCATGACCCATATTTGGCAGCCTGATCAAGGCTTTAGGGCAGCCGCCATCCGAAATAAAGCCATTCATGCGGCTACGGGGGATTATATTATTTTTATGGATGGTGATTGCATACCCCGTAAAAATTTTATTCAGCGACATTATCTTTTAGCAGAAACCAACACCTTTGTTTCTGGTAATCGTATTTTACTCAGAAAGGCTTTTACACAGCACGCGCTGAATCAGGCTCTCCCACTACACCAGTGGTCTATTTGGGATTGGTGTAAGGCGCGTGTACAGGGGCATTGCAACCGGGTGTTGCCGCTTCTATCCTTACCCGCTTGGGCACGTTTTAAAAGTGCAAGGCGTTGGAAAGGTGCTAAGGGTTGTAATTTGGCCGTATGGAAAGAAGATTTATGCACTGTGAATGGCTGGGAAGAGACTTTTGTAGGATGGGGTTATGAAGATTCCGATCTGGTTGCACGCTTATTAAAGTGTGGGCTCAAAAACAAAAGTGGACGTTTTTATATTCCGGTGATTCATTTGTGGCATCCTGAGAATGATAGAGCGCGAGAACAAACGAATTGGGCACAGTTTAAAGACAGACACGAAAAGGGGTTAGTATGTTCAGTACAGGGTTTAAGCCAATACACGGGCTAAATTTTGAGAGCGCACGTGTTTTGATTGTAGGCGATGTGATGCTTGATCAATACTGGCATGGCAAAACATCGCGCATTTCGCCGGAGGCACCCGTGCCTATTGTGCATATCAAAGCCAAAGATGAGCGTCCTGGTGGGGCTGCCAACGTGGCTTTAGGGGTGGCAGCATTGGGTGCCAAGCCTTATTTATTAGGTTTGGTGGGTGAAGACACGGAAGCCCATAGTTTAGAAGCGTTGTTAGCCAAGCAGGGAATCGCTTGTCATTTACAGCGTCTCGCAGGCGCACATACCATTAAGAAACTGCGCGTTTTGAGTCGTGATCAGCAAATCGTTCGCTTAGATACGGAAACGACATTTGTCTTAGATGAAGACTTACGAATCGTATTGTTCCAACACTATCAAGCAGCCCTTGCCCATACCGATGTTGTGGTCTTATCCGATTATGGTAAAGGCACTTTGTTTGAACCGGCCGCTTGGATAGCAGAAGCACGTGCACGCGGGATCCCCGTGATTGTTGATCCCAAATCGCTGTGTTTTTCCGATTACCGGGGTGCGAGTGTTTTAACACCGAATCTGAAGGAATTTGAGGCAGTGGCAGGTGTTTCTGAGACCGTTGAAGAGATGGTTGAAAAAGCCGAACAGTTATTAGATCGTCACACGCTAGAGGCGATGATTATTACCCGTTCTGAGCAGGGATTATCGGTGATTAGCAACAATGAATCGGTACAACATCTGCAAGCGATCGCGCGTGAGGTGCATGATGTGACGGGTGCAGGCGATACCGTGATTGCCGTTTTAAGTGTGGCCTTGGCTGCAGGCTTTAGTTTGGTTGATGCTGCACGTTTAAGTAATGTGGCTGCGGGGGTGGTTGTTTCGAAGTTGGGGGCTGCAACGGTCACGGTTGCCGAATTAGAAAAAGCCCTGATACAAGATCAAAACTTACCTTTAGGCGTGATGGAAGAAGAAATTTTAATGCGGGTTCTTTACTTAAGCCGTCTGTCGGGTGAGCGTATTGTGTTTACCAATGGCTGCTTTGATATTTTACATGCAGGTCATGTGATGTACTTGGAGCAAGCCAAACAATTGGGTCATCGGCTTATTGTGGGGGTTAATAGTGACGATTCTGTGGCTAGGCTTAAAGGGCCTACAAGACCTATTAATACATTAGAAGATAGAATGCATGTTTTGGCTGGATTACGATCGGTCGATTGGGTCGTACCTTTTTCAGAAGATACCCCGGAGCGATTAATTCAGGCCGTATCGCCCCATGTGCTTTCGAAGGGTGGCGATTACCAAGATATAAATGCTTTAGCGGGTGCACAACATGTACTCAGTCAAGGGGGTGAAGTCCATTTACTGGGTCTGAAAGAGGGCTGTTCTACCACGCGTACGATTGCCAAAATGCAGGACTCTTCAGAGACTACGTTATAACACGGATAGTCATAGGGCTTTGCACGCGGTAGTGTGCTGTGTGGACATTCACTACAAACAATTTCGTGCAAAAATCTATTTCTCGGCTGAAACCGATTCATTCTATGGTGAGGTCTTGGACGTTCCCTGGCTTATATCTTTTCAAGCCAAAGATTTGCAGGAGGCCAGGGTTTTGATGATCGAGGCGCTTGAGCGCTATTTAGTAGTCTTGTGCTGAATCCGGTGTTAGAATAATTCCATGTCACGTTATTTAGAAATGATACTGCGTTGGATATATACCCTGCTTTTTGCCATGGCCGTACCTGTATTGGTGCTGCGACGTTGGTTGAAAGATAGACCCTATCCCGAGGCACGTGGTCGCTGCTTAGAGTACTTAGGTTTTTACAAACAGCCAGCGTTGCCGGCTGGTGGTGTGTGGATCCATGCCGTTTCTTTTGGAGAATTAGTAGCCGTTTTACCCTTTATACGGGCCTGTGCTAAACGGTTTCCTACAAGAATCATCATTGTTACCACGACCACGCCTACAGCCTCTGCGCACTTACGCAAAACCTTGGGAAGCTCTGTGGCCCATGTTTATTTTCCCTATGATCTTCCCTTTTGTATGAACCGTTTTTTACAGTGGTCGCGCCCTGCGGTTGCAATGATTGTAGAAACAGAACTATGGCCTAATTGTCTGGTGGCTTGTGAAAAAGCCAGGGTGCCAGTATTGATTATCAGCGCTTGTTTATCTTTGCGTTCATGGCGTGGTTACAAGCGCTGTAAACCACTGATCCAGGGAATGCTCGATCGCGTTCACACAGTCTGTGCACAGTCTAAGCGTGATGCCGATCGGTTCTTCAGCTTGGGACTGAAAGCGGATAGGCTGATGATTAGCGGCAATATAAAGTTTGATCAAACTTTGCCAGAGGGTGCGATTGAACAGGGACTCGCCCTGCGGGAACACTGGGGTAAGAGCAGACCTGTCTTGATGGCAGCCAGTACCCATGCAGGCGAAGAAGAAGCGCTCCTAGGCGCTTT
Source organism: Legionella genomosp. 1 (assembly GCA_945878715.1). Taxonomy (GTDB): domain Bacteria; phylum Pseudomonadota; class Gammaproteobacteria; order UBA6186; family Azoamicaceae; genus CADEGZ01. Next base: position 28,139 of record CAMCTX010000007.1, read on the forward strand.
TGAAGCCTTAAGACATTCTTTTCCCGATCTCATGCTGGTGATAGCGCCTAGGCGTCCAGAACGTTTTGACAGTGTTTATGCCTTAGTCCTTCAAAAAAGTTTTTCGGTGGCACGTAGAAGTTTGGGGCAGTTCCCAAGTCTGGATACTGCGGTGTATCTAGCTGATACCCTGGGAGAATTAAATCGCCTATACAGCGCTGCGGATATTGTTTTTGTGGGTGGATCCTTGGTACCCATTGGCGGACACAATGTGTTGGAACCTGCTTTGGTCGGTGTGCCAGTCATGGTGGGGCCGCATATGGAGGATACCTTTGAGAGTATGCAGTTATTACAAAAGGCTGGCGCCTTAATTCAAGTGCATGATATCGCGGCTTTGGTAAGTGCTGTAGCCACCTGGTTGGGCGATCCACTTGCACGAAAGCAGGCGGGCGTCGCCGCAAAAACGGTGGTGGAGCGTAATCGTGGTGCATTGGATAAGACGCTGGCCTGTGTTGAGGCGTGCATCGAAGTGAGTCCTTCTCCCGTTTCACGGCAGAAGGTGGGGTGAAGCCCCGGATGAGGGTGGCTGTTCTAGCAACCCATTAATTTCTAATAAATCATTGGGGTTTAAACTGCCAGCGGCTTGTTTTAATTGCACACTTTGCAAGAAATAATTGTAACGTGAAGTGGCATAGCTTTGTTCTGCAGCAATCAAGTTCGTTTGTGCATCTAATACATCCACAATCGTGCGAGTACCAATATTAAAAGAGGCCTCTGTGGCATCGAGCGCACTTTTATTGGAAACAATGGCTTGTTTAAGCGCTGTTGCCTGGCTTATCTGTGTTAAAACGCCCGCATAGTTTTGACGGCTTTGACTCTCAATGGTTTTGTATTGGGTCTCCAGATCTTTTTGAGCCTGTTCATAGACATGCACAGCTTGTCTGGTTTGCGAATTCACCAGACCACCGCTAAACAGCGGCATGGTGACTTGTAAACCAACAACCCTCGAAGTATTGCGCGGTGCGAAGGGTGTGCTGCCGGCACGTTCTAGGCTACTACTAACATTTAAAGAGGGTAAATGGCCCGCTTGGCTAAGGTTTATCTTTGTGCGTGTAGCCTCGGTTTGGTAACGTAGGGCTTGTAGTTGAAAATTGTGTGTTAAAGCACTTTGTACCCAGTCTTCCGGCCTTTGTGGTTTTGGGGGCGCCAGTTGAATATTTTTACGCAAGGATCTTAAGGTTTTTACGGGTTGGCCGGTGATCTGCCGGAGTTGCTCCTTAGCATCTTGCACACCATTGCTGGCTGCAATCTCTTGTGCGTAGGCACTGTCTCTTTTTGCTTTGGCAATTTGCACATCGGTAATGGCAATAAGCCCTACTTTATAACGTTGTTGGGTTTGATCCAAATATTTATCTAAGGCCTTACGTTGTGCATGGGTAAAGGTTAAGGCATCCGCCGCGCTTAAGACATTAAAATAGCCTTGTACCGTACGGACCATCAGATCTTGTTCTGCGGCCGCATAGGTAGCATGGGCGGCTTTTACTTGCTGCGAGGCCTGATGAAACTGGACCCATTGTTCGTAATAGAACACCGGTTGTGTGAGTGTTAAACCATAAGTTGTCTGCTCATAACTTGCATTGCGGATAGGCGTTTGAGTGCCCGTGGCTGCCGTGGCCGTTGTCGTGGTTTTATTTGAAGGGTTTAGCGTGGCGCCTACTTTGGGTAAAAAGCCTGCCAAGGCTTGGGGTTTGGCCTCGACAGCGGCCAGTTCAGCTTGCCGGGCAGATTGTAAAACGGGATCATTTTGTTGTGCGACTGCATAAATCTGAAGCAGATCATCGGCCCATAAGGGTGGGGAGATCCCCCCGATCAGCAATAACAGGTATAAAGGTCGCACAATCGATTGCATCTCTTCATTGTGGTCTATGGTGTTCAAGGGCGCAACCCATTTTTATAAGGGTAACAAAGCGGATTGCCTGACTCAGTTCAGATTCCTGTTTTTGTGAAAATAAAGTACAATGAGCCTTTAATATTAACAAAAAGAAGGTAAGTAATGGGTACTAAAACCCCAAAGATCGGGTCTATAGAAGCTAAAAACCTTCGAAAACATCGTGTTTTAGCCTATGCCTGCTTGGCTTTGATAGTTTTAGGTTTTTTTGGAAAGCCCTTGTATAAGCGCTTGTTAGCGCCTAAACCACAAACGGAGCTCGGATTATCTGTACAAACCATTCGTGTGAAGGCAGCGCCTATCACATTATCGCTGCAAACCGTTGGGGTTTTAGAACCTAAAAAAAGCTTAATGCTTAAGACGGCAATTGCAGGGCGCGTAGAAACGCTTAAGGTAGAAGCAGGCTCTTGGGTAGAGCAGGGCACCCTCTTAGCCGAAATGATTGGTGCCCCGCCCCTTAAAGCACCTTTTGCAGGTTATCTGGGTGATTGGTTAGTCAAAGTGGGTGAGCATGTCCATGCAGGTACGGCGCTTATTCAAATTGTGGATAGCATCGATTTGTGGGTGTCTTATAAGATCCCAGAATACTATGCTTCCCATCTGGCATTAGGCCAAAGTGTTGTTTTAAAGATCCGTAATACGACTGAGACTGATCAAAGTGTGAGTGGTTCTGTAGTGTTTATTGCACCTGTAGTCGATCCAAAAACCCATACCATTTCAATCAAAGCCACCGTAGAGAATCCAAACCATGATTTGTGGCCAGGCATGTTTGCACAAGTAGACCAAAATCTTAATACGATTCCGGATGCTTTGGTCATTCCAGAAGCATGTCTCATTAAAACCCTAGAAGGTTATGAAGTGTTGATGATTACAGAGGGAAAATTGCAAAAGCGTTCAGTAACAGTGGGTGCAAGGCAAGAAGCGCGGGCACAAATTCTATCGGGCTTAAGTCTGAATGATGCAGTCGTGCTTACCAGAACGTATGCCTTAGAAGAAGGACTAAGGGTCGTGGCTGAGGACTGGACAGGAGACTGGTGAGATGGCTTCTTTTAGCCTTTTTGTGCGTCGACCTGTGTTGGCTACAGCGCTTAATCTAGTCTTATTGATTCTGGGTTTGGTATCCTATCATTATTTAGAATGGCGCCATCTTCCCAAAACAGAAAGTCATGTTTTTCAAATTTATACCGCGTATCCTGGTGCGAACAGTGCAGCTATTGAGCGTCAACTCACCAAACCGCTGGAAGATGCCCTAGCCAGTTTAGATGGCATTAAAAGTTTAGAAGGTAACAGCGAAGATGGTTCCAGTACTATTGTGGTTCATTTTAGACCTGGGGTTCAAAGTGATAAGGCTTTAGCACAAGTAAGGGATCGGGTTTTTAGTGCGGTGAGCACTTTGCCGGAGGCCGTAAAACGTCCTCTGATTCAAGAACAAAGCCATCGAGACACCAGTTTGCTCTACGTCCTTTTTCAGGACTCTCATCGCAGTGGTGTGGCTTTGGCCGATTATGTGCATCGTATGGTAGAGGATCGCCTGCGTTTAATCGAAGGTGTTGCTTCCCTTAGTCTGTATGGTGATCAGCGTTATATTGTTTCTATAGAGCCTGATCCAGCTCGTTTACTAGAACATCAAATAGGGATCCAAACAATTGTTGAGATCTTAAAGAAAGAACGTGTGCTTGCTTCTGGGGGTGAATTAGAAGATTTGGGCGTTAAAGAATCCGTGGTGATTAGTGCGGCTATAAGCGAGCCTAAAGATTTAGGTCTATTAAGGCTCAAAACGGCTACGGGTGAATGGCTGCGCTTGGACCAGGTTGCAACGATTACCATGCGCAAAGAAGTCGGAGATTTACGACTTTCTTTAGAAGGCCAAGATGTTTTGCAGATAGGGATTATCCCAAAGGCGCAGGCCAATCCCTTAATCGTTGCTAAAGAAGTAAAGGCTTTTGTAGAAACATTACAAAAGCAATTGCCCCCTTCTATGACAGCTTCTGTAACCTTCGATGCGACAGAGCCTTTTTTTGAAGCATTTCTTGAAATGAAGCATGTTTTATGGGAAGCCTTGATTTTGGTTGCCTTGATCATGCTGATTGCCTTGGGTTCTGTGCGTGCCGCTTTATTAGCGATGATCACTATTCCATTGTGTCTCATAGGTTCTTTTGTCATCCTTTATGCCTTTGATTTTAGTGTGAATCCCGTTACCTGTTTGGCACTTATTCTATCCATTGGTTTAGTGGTAGACGATGCGATTGTTGTGATTGAAAATATTGATCGACATTTAAGACAGGGTCAAAAAACCCTAGAAGCGGCCAAAGCAAGTATGCAAGAAATCAGCTTTTCCATTGTGGGGATGACGCTTATTTTGGCGGCTGTTTATATGCCCTTGCTGTTTCAGGCCAATGATGCCTCAGTTATTTTTAAGGAATTTGCTTGGACCTTGGCGGGTAGTGTTTTAATCTCGGGTTTTGTGGCCTTAACCTTAACGCCTGCTTTATGTGGAAAATATTTTCGAGCAGGATCTGAGCAGCAGGGATATTGGGGTTCTCTAGAAAATCATTATCAAAATATTTTGAGCGTTCTAGTTCTGCATCCTAAGAAAATAGCCTTGGCTTTATTGCTGTTTGCGGGGCTTTCTGTAGGGGGGTTGCAGCACCTACCCTCTGAACAAATACCCGTGGAAGATGAGAGCTATTTGAGTGGAATGATTATGTCAGACAATATTGTACCATCTGCGGTTCAAAAAGGGTGGCAACAATCGGTTGGCGCAATACTTGAGCAGATCCCCGAAAAAGAAAAAGTGATGTTTTGGCAGTATAGACAATGGCATGGTTGGTTTTTGGTTTTAAAATCCCCTAAAGACCGTCAACGTAGCATTCAAGCTATACGTAGCGATCTAACGCAGAAGCTGCGCAGCGTCGTGGGGCCTTTAGTCACGGTGAATACAGAATCTGCTATGGGTGATAACAATGCCATGAAAGTGATCATACAATATGCAGGGGATCCGCTGGTATTATCTAAGGCCTCTCAAGCGATCATGGTGGATCTACGAAAACAACCGGGTGTTCAGGGGGTGAATTCCGATCAACCTCCGGATCTGGTGCGTCTAAAAGTGGCCGTCGATCGTGCTTTGGCTTCAGAATTAGGTGTTGGGGTGGATGCTATTGAAGATACGATATTTACCCTTTTAAGCGGTCGTAAAGTGAGCGATTTTTATTTTGAGGGTTTAGATTATGATGTAAAAGTAAGGGCAGCTCCAAGCTTACGTACAGAAGCATCCGATCTCAATCGTTTCTTTGTGGCAGGCTCAGAAGGACAGTGGGTACCCCTTGGAACCGTGGTGCGATTAGAACACGAATTAAGCGCAAGTCAGATTAAACATTATGATCGTGTCAGAGGCATTGCACTGAGCCTCAATCTTAAGGCAGGTGCCGATCTAGATACCGTGATCAAAGGTATTGCGCCCATTATGAAACGCCATTTACCCATGGACGCACAGTACCATTTTGCAGAACAATTAGAAGCCTACCAAAGTGGTTCGAAAACAGCGTTGTGGACTTTTTTATTGGCTTTGGCCTTTATTTACTTGGTATTGGCAGCTTTGTTTGAAAGCTTTGTGGATCCTTGGATTGTGTTGCTCACAGTCCCCTTATCGTTAGGGGGGGCGGTGGCTGCATTGTTTTTATATGGAGGCACGAATAATGCCTACACGCTGATTGCTTTGATGACCTTAATGGGGCTTATTGCCAAGCATGGTATTTTGATTGTGGATTTTGCCAATCGTTTAAGTTTAAGAGAACCGCTAAGCGAGGCAATTGTGCATGCAGCGGTAGCACGTTTAAGACCTATTCTTATGACGACCTTGGCTATGATAGGGGGCGCTGTACCTTTGGTGTTTAGCGTGGGTGCAGGGGCGGTTGCTAGACAACATATTGCTTGGGTGATTATTGGAGGCATGTTGATGGGTACGGTATTTTCTTTATTCGTAGTCCCTGTGATCTATGCTTGGGTTAAGGATCATCAAGGAGTCGAATGCAATGCCTAATCGGTGGAAACCCAGTTTTGAGACTCAGGACGTCAAGGTCTTAGAGACCACACACTGCCATCAGGGATTTATAAAGATAGATAGACTATCCATGCAGTTTTCGCTTTTTAAGGGGGGCCTTAGCGAACCTGTGTTAAGAGAAGTGGCCAAAAGACCCTCAGCCGTCGCAGTGTTGCTCTATGATCCCGAACACCAGCAAGTTGTGATGATTGAACAATTCAGAGCAGGGGCCGTTTATACAGCACACAGCCCTTGGCTTTTAGAAATAGTAGCTGGGGTGATTGAATCCAGCGACACGCCTGAACAAGCAGCTGTGCGTGAAGTGTTTGAGGAAACGGGTTTGAACATTTTGTCCTTAATACCTATTTGTCATTATTTACCCTCGCCGGCCATTTTGAGTGAGACTGTTTTTCTCTATTGCGCGACCGTGCATGCACCCAAAAGTGGTGGTATTTTTGGTCTTGCTGAAGAAGCCGAAGATATTAAAGTACATGTTTTTTCTACCCAAGAAGCTTTTGAACATTTAGCCTCAGGCCATATTGTGAGTGCGCCCGCATGGATTGCATTGCAGTGGCTTCAGCGCCAGATCGACCAAAAAACCCTCTAGGGACGCTTATAGCACTTTTATAAGTGTCCCTTAAGTATGAAAAATGGACATTAAGGGACGGCTATAGTATTATTATAAACGTCCCTTAAGGTATAAGGAAGGTCTAATGTCTTTGATTGGTCGGGTTTATGAACAAAAACAGCTGCATCGGATTTTTCAATCCAATCGTGCAGAATTTGTGGCTGTTTATGGGCGTAGACGTATTGGAAAAACCTATTTAATTAAAGAGTTTTTTTCTGAAAAGCCCTGTGTGTTTTTTCGTTCATCCGGTATTCATAAAGGGAAGCTTAAAACACAGTTACATAACTTTAAAAAAGAGATAGAAAATACTTTTTATGCGGGTCGCAAGGGTACACAATTATCCGTTTTTTCCAACTGGCATCAGGCCTTTGAAGCATTGAAAGATGCCATTGAGTTGCTAGCCCATGAACAAACAGTCGTTTTATTTTTTGATGAAATACCTTGGATGGCCACACCCAAATCGGGGTTGTTAGAAGCGCTTGATTATTATTGGAATCGATACTTCTCAGAGAACAAAAAAATAAAATTGATTATTTGTGGTTCGGCTGCTTCTTGGATTATTGATAACGTATTACATAACACAGGTGGATTGCATAATAGGGTTACCTTACGATTACGTATTGATCCTTTCACGCTGTGTGAAGCACGTGATTATTTAATCGATAAAAACATTTATTATAATGACGAGCAGATACTCATGCTCTATATGTGTCTGGGCGGCATTCCTTATTATCTTGATTTTCTTGAAAAGGGATTGTCTGCCATTCAAAATATTAATAAAATCTGTTTTCAAAGAAAAGGAACGCTTTATGATGAGTTTGATCTGTTGTTCGCTTCATTGTTTAAGAATCATGAAATTCACGAAGCTATTATACATTTTGTAGCTTCTAAACGGGAGGGTGTTTCTCGCGCTCAGATTGAGGAACATCTTCAACAAAAAGGTGGCCGTGTAACAAAGAGATTAAAAGAGCTTGAGGAAGCCGGTTTTATTATTTCAGGCTTACCCTTAAAAAAAGATCGGGGTGTTTATTACAGAATTTTTGATGAATACACGCTCTTTTATTTATATTGGATTGCTGCAAAGTCTAAAAATAAAATTTCTAGCAATATTGATGATCACTATTGGGAAGTCTTATCCAGCAAGCCGGCTTGGAGCGCTTGGTCTGGGTATGCCTTTGAAGCCATCTGTTTCAAGCACATCAATCAAATTAAGAAAGCGCTTCGCATTCCGAATGGATCGGAAGTTTCATCCTGGAAATATATTCCCACTAAACAATCAGAAGAACAAGGCGGGCAAATCGATTTAATTTTTGATAGGCCGGATAATATTATTAATTTATGTGAAATAAAACATTGTCAGTCTGAATTTATGATTGATAAAAAATATGCTAAAACGCTTATCGAGCGTGGAAAATTGTATTGTGAATATACCAAAACAAAAAAACAAATATTTCATTCTATGATTGTGAGTGGTGGGTTGAAAAAGACACTGTATAGTGAAGAAATAGTCTCATCGGTGGTTACTCTGAAAGATTTATTTAAGCATGATGAGGGTTCTATTTAAGTTATTTCCCCGCAGTTTTTTCTAAAAACTGAATAATCGGCGTTATCACATCAAAACCACTAAGCTTTTCAAATAATTCAAGATTGGGTGAGCAATTCACCGATAAGATAAGCGGGCCACGTTTGGATCGTACAAAATCGATGCTGGCCAGGTTCAATTTCATAACTTTGGCGGCGCGAAGCACCATCTTTTTTTCAAGCGCTGTTATTTTAATGGGTACGGCAGATTGCATAGGGCGACGATTATGTCGAAATCCAAATTCAAGGCTTTGTCGCTGAATGGATCCCACCACTTGATTTCCCACCACCATGCAGCGAATATCAGAACCACCCGCTTCTGCAATATATTCTTGCACCAAGATATTGGCTTTAAGCTGTTTAAAGGCATTGATAACACTGACAGCCGCTTGTTGTGTTTCGGCTAAGACGGTACTGCGCCCCGCAGTGCCTTCTAATAAACGAATAATAAGCGGCGTGCCACCCACCATTTCAATGAGTTTTTCGGTTTCAGCAGGCGAATCGGCAAAACCGGTGATAGGCGATGGTAAGTCTTTGGTGGCCAATAATTGTAGGGCACGCAGCTTATCGCGGGAACAAAGAATAGCTGAAGAGGTATTCAGCGTATAAATGCCAAGCATTTCAAATTGTCTAAGAACGGCGGTGCCATAAAAAGTGTGTGCAGGTTTAAATTGCGGGATAATCGCATCCAGATCCTTAAAAGGCTTATGGTTATAAGAATACACCAAAGGATCTTTAGCAGAAACATTCATATAGCAGTAGGCGGTTTGAATAAGATGAATATGATGATTATGCTGGGCACAGGTATCGCTTAAGCGTTGATAGAGATGGGTGTTGCGATGATGCGTGAGTACAGCAATATTTAAGGACATATATTTTCCTTGTATTTATTCTTATAGAGTTTGCGAATGTCCGAACGTTTCATTTTACCTTGGCATAGAATGCGGGCCGGATCTACCATGGAATGCCCTTTGAGCGCATCTCTGCCTAAGAGCATACGAAAGACCATGGGGTCACGGTTGGTTAAGCTTATTTCGATATCCCAGGATAGCGTGCCTAAATGAATCATCGTGTGAATGATATAGCGCATTTCCTTATGACCCCCAGAATTCCTAATCAAGCGTTGATCGACTACAGGGGCGGTGCAGCGCTGCTGAATGCTTTGTATGTGTGGGAGGGGGTGTATGGTAAATCGTACAAAGGATTGGCTATGTCTATGGAAAAGCTCAATATCGGATGCGTGTAGGGCCGCGGTTTTGGCACCGGTATCCACCTTGGCTTTAATGGCGGGGATGCGCAGCGTGGGTAGGGCGCACCATTCTTGCCATCCTAATAGTAGCTTGGGTGGGTGATGATCAGTCATAAGAGATAATACTTTTTAGTAGGCGAGCTCATTCGGAATCTTAGCTGATCCGCTCAAGGCATGCAATCTTTAAAGATAGCAATCGCTTCTGGCGCTTTGCTGCTCAGTGGTGCCGTTTGTGCTATGGATTTCGATCCGAAATTTTATGTGGGTGCTGAAGCGGGTATCAATCAATTGAAGATCAAGGATAAAGAGGACGGTTCTTCCTCCAAGAGCACGAAGCCTTCAGTGGGTGCTCTCTTAGGTGTGCGCTTGATTGAAAATATGGGCTTGGAATTGGGCTATACAGCTTTTGGTGCATTCAAGTTTAAAGATGTTAACGATGATGAAAGCGGATCCTTAAAGCTTAGAGCTCCTCATGTGGATGTTTTAGGGTATTTACCTGTTTCTACAGACTTTGACCTTATTGCTTCTGTTGGTTTTGGTAAAATAAGTGGAAAGGCTAAGACTACAAAAATTACCACAGGTGTCGCTGATGCCGCTGAAAAATTCAAGGCAGATGCACTTCGCCTGGGTCTTGGTGTTCAGTATAAATTTGATGAGAACCTTAGTGCTAGATTGATGCTGCGTCATCAACATCTTAGCGGTCTAAAGCTCGATAACGTCAAGCTTACGGACAATAAGTATCAGGTCAATTCCGCTGGCTTGGGTCTGTTCTATCAGTTTTAATATTGATAAACAAACACGTTAAAGAAGGGGCCGAAAGGCCCTTTTTTTATAGCTGTGCATAATCGTACCCGAAGCTTGTGGCAATGGCATATAGGGGGTAGGAATGGATAGGATCGTGCTGCGAATAGTTACGACTCGAAAAGCGCAGCGCATAAGGTACCGTATGATTTTTTAAAAAGGCATGTAAGCTTTTAAGATGTCCTGTGGTGCCACTTTTAACTTCTACAGGAACAATGTCGCCTTTTAATTGGATAATATAATCGACTTCTGCCTGGCTTCCAGACGTTTCTTGTTGCCAGTAGTAGAGCTTTTGTTTTTCGAAGGGATCGGCATAGGCCAGCATCTCTTGTCCTACAAAAGCTTCGGTGATAGCGCCTTGGTTTACAAAAGCCTGCATAGGATTCAGAAGCCACTCTTTTAAATCCAGCCCCAAAATTCTTTGTGCTAATCCAATATCTAAAAAAATCGTTTTAAAATGATCGGATTTTGTTTGGGCACCTAAGGGGAGACCTTGAGCGCTAGTATGGTGGATAAGGTGTGCAATATTGCCTTTGCTTAAAAGTTCTAAACAGGGCGTAAGTTCTCTTTTTCGAAATTCACCAGGAATGTCAGAAAATTTGAATTTTTTTGTGATGAGTCGTGGTATGTTTTCAAATAAAACAGATACATATTTAATTTGATGTTTTTTTGCATATTTTTGAAAATCTTGTCTATAGGCATCGACTAAATCTTGTTGTATTTTAAAACATTGATGGGGATTTTTGGTATTAACCCAGTTGAGCACCACCTCAGGCATGCCTCCAATGGCAAAATATTCTCCCAGTAATCCTAAGAGTTTCTCATGAATCGCTTCAGAGGTGGGGTTTGCCAGGGTGCGTTCTCGTAAATAGTCAAAAAGCGGATCTTCTCCTTTTGCCAATAAAAATTCGAGCCAAGACAAAGGATACATATAAAGCGAGTTAACACGCCCCACAGGAAATCCAACCTCTTCTAAAGTAAAATCTAATAAAGAACCGGCGGCTATTACATGGAGCTTCGGTATCTCTTCATAAAAATAACGTAAGGCGGTAATGGCAAGGGGAGCTGCTTGGATTTCATCTAAAAATAATAATGTTTTTCCGGGCGTGATACGTTTACCTGTTATTAATGAAAGTTCAAGCATAATACGATCGGATACTAAGTCTTTTTCAAAGATATTTTTTAGGGCAGGCTGCTTTTCAAAATTAATTTCTACAAAATCAGGAAATCGCTTAGCCAGTTGGCGCACCGCATAAGTCTTGCCTACTTGTCTGGCGCCCCTTAAGAGCAAGGGCTTGCGATGGGGATCTACTACCCATTGGTTTAGATGATAATCCACAGCCCTTTTCATTTTTATTCTCTCATGGTTGTTTTATGGGGTAAGTTTAGAGCATTTTTGGTTAAAAAGGAAGGATTATTTTAAGTTTAATGGTTGTTTTAGGGGGTAACTTTCAGACCTTTTTGGTTATTTTCGGCTGATATTAAAAACAGTGTCACTTGAGCTGCTAGTAAATCCTTTCAAGAATGTCTCTTCAGGCTCACTTCCTTTTGAGAGACAGGTGTTGATTTGGATTTAAAAAAGCACTATAATGAAACCTTATTTCAGACCTAAATAAGGTGCTTATATGGAACATGTACATGCAAATTTATCTGTTAGTATTTCGGAGTTCAAGAAAAATCCAAGTGCTCTGCTTGTACAAGCCAATGGAGAGGCTGTGGCGCTTCTTAATCATAATAAGCCTACCGCCTATCTTATACCCGCCAAGACTTATGAGAGTATGCTGGAGCTCATTGAAAATGCTGAATTGCTTGAAATAGCCAATCTTCGATTAAAAGAAAAGAATCAAGCCATAAGGGTGAAGCTTGAAGACTTATGAATTAGCCTTTATTTCTTCCGCTTTAAAAGAATGGAAAAAATTAGGCGCTACCTTGAAAGAACAATTCAAGCAGAAGCTGAGTGAACGGCTTCAAAATCCACATGTTCCAAAAGATCGTCTGAGTGGTGCTTCGAATTTGTATAAGATCAAACTACGATCGGCTGGGTATAGGCTTGTTTATCAAGTGAATGAAAATAGTATAACCATACTGGTTTTGTCTGTTGGTAAACGCGAGCGAAGCGAGGTCTACAAAAGGGCTTTAGAAAGGGAGGGTATGTGACCCGACAGGAAAAGAAATATATATGTTTCTTATCTTCAAAAAAGCAATAAATTGATTGCTTTAGTTTAAAAAAGCAACTAATATGTTTACCATGATGAGAACAATCGTTAAACAACTTAAAAAGCGACGACTGGCATTAGGTCTTAAACAGAAAGATATGATGCTGCGTATAGGCATTTCTCGTCAGCAGTACCAATATTTAGAGTCAAAGGGGAATCCAACATTGGAAACCTTGGAGTTGATGGCCTCAGGCTTAAATAGCGAGCTCATGTTAATCCCCAAAGAAAAAATGGGGGTTGTTGTGGCTGTGCTTATCGATTCCAAAAATAACCAATCAGAAAACCTTTTTCAAGATCCGTGGCGAGATTTTCTAAAGGATGATGATGAGTAACAAAGAAGATGAAATGAAGGTACTCAAACTGACGCTACATGGCAGGCTTGTAGGATATTTGGCTGGTTTTAATAATGGTCGAAATGTACTTAGTTTTGCTACTGCGTTTCAACATGATGTAGACAGACCCACTTTAAGTTTAATTACCAGCCCGGAATTCCCGAATGCTAATCGAATGATGGCGAACCCGTTGATTAGCCATCAAAGATTGCATCCCATGCTATCTAATTTGTTACCGGAAGGCACTATGCGAGAGATAATCGTGCAGGGGCTTAAGACGCACATTGATAATGAATTTTACATCATGTCGTATCTAGGTGAAGACTTACCCGGGGCGCTTAAAGCAGAACCGATGGATCCAGATGAACTGTCGGAATTGGACATTGTTAATAATGTTAAGGTAAAACCTGTAAAATTTGATAAGTTTCCAAAAGGAAATAAATTTTCTTTGGCGGGTGTGCAGATTAAGTTTTCTATGAAGGAACAAGACGGTCGTTATAATCTGTCTGGAGGAGATATTCTGGGCGATTGGATCGTTAAAACCCCATCAACAAAACATGATGATGTGCCCTTAAACGAGTATACGGCTATGAGGCTGGCCGCCTTGGTTGATATTGATATACCCGAGATAAAATTGGTTGCATTGAATCAATTAGATAACCTTCCACAAATTAAATTGCCGGGTGAAAATTTTGCATTCGCGATTAAACGGTTTGATAGAAATAACAATGTTCGAATTCATATGGAAGATTTTGCACAGGTTTTGGTAAAATATCCGCACGAGAAATATAATTCCGCCAGTTATGAGCAAATCGGTAAAATTATCTACCATTATTCTGGCGATGGTCTGGCTGATATTCAACAGTTTGCAAGAAGGCTGCTTGTTAATATTCTTCTTGCTAATGGTGATGCGCATCTTAAGAATTGGAGTTTGCTATATTCAGACAAAATAACCCCTAGACTTTCTCCAGCTTACGATATTCTAACAACAAGCGTCTATATAAAAGATGAGAGTCAATATGCTTTAAACTTGGGAAAAACCAAAGATTGGCATGAGGTTTCGTATGCTCATTTTGAGGCTTGGGCTGCTAAAGTAGGTGTTCCATGGCAAGCAATCAAACCACATCTCGATGATATATTGAATAAAGCTAGAAGCTTATGGCCGAATGCATTAAAAGATCTGCCTATGAATGAAAAACACAAAAAAAATCTCAAAATTCATTGGCATCATTTACAAGATGATTTTAAGATTAAATAAATGGATGCCAAGTGTATTTTCAACTAAATAGGGTTTTTTGACGAGGCTGGAAGCTATGAATAATCAAACACACATTTTAAAATGGGGAACCGATTATCTGCTTTCAAAGGGATACTCCATAGAACATCCGCCCGAGGTCGTGCTTTCAACCGCGTGGTCTACTGTGATCCGATTTTTAACCTCAACAGGTAATGTTTATTTAAAGCAAAGTCCCCCCGCTATCTTTTTATCCTCAGAGCCTAAAATTATTCAGCGATTGTTCCAGCAATTTCATGCCAGTGTGCCGTTTGTGATAGCTCGAAACGATGATTTACATTGTTTTCTAATGAAAGATGCTGGAAAACCTTTGCGTGCAATGCTTAAGACTGAATTCAACCCAGATCTGTTGTGCCAAGCCATTAAGCAATATGCCGCGATCCAACGCCAAACGGAAGATCATATAGAAACGTTTCTTAAACTGGGTGTTCCCGATTGGCGATTAGCTAAACTGCCTATGCTTTATGATCAAATGATTAACCAAAGCAATTTTCTAAAAGCAGAGGGACTAAGCGACAAAGAGTTACAAATATTGCAGGACCTAAGCCCCCAATTTTTAGCCCAATGCAGATTATTATCTAACTATGGGATCCCCGAAACAGTGGGTTATCACGATTTTCAAGATAATAATGTTCTTATCGATCCAAACACTAAAAAAATGACATTCGTTGATTGGGCTGAGACTGCCATCATCCATCCATTTTTTTCTTTATATAATTGCTTGAGCCAATCGATCACGCATCATGGCGTAAAAGAGGCTGATCAAACCTACCTAAAACTTCAAGATGCTTCTTTCGAAAATTGGTTGGGATTAGCGACAAAGAAGGAGTTATTAGAAGTATTTATTTTAGCTAAACACTTAAGGAGTATTTATTGCGTACTGGCTTATTATCAGTTCATGATGAGCGTGGGTCTGCAAGCCTACCAATCTTATTATGCCAATAGGCCTAGCCAAATCATGAAGTGTTTGAGAGAATATATCGAGGGCTCCCGAACTATTAAAAAGGGGCCCTAAAGCCCCTTTTTAATGCGCCCGCCGCAATTATGCGAAGCGTGCCACCATCGCCAGTAGCAATAAAGCCACAATGTTGATGATCTTGATCATCGGATTAATGGCAGGGCCTGCGGTGTCTTTGTAGGGATCGCCCACGGTATCGCCGGTAATCGCCGCTTTATGCGCCTCCGATCCTTTGCCCCCACAATGACCATCTTCGATATATTTCTTAGCATTATCCCAAGCCCCACCACCCGAGGTCATGGAAATGGCCACAAATAAACCAGTAACAATCGTGCCGAGGATCATCGCGCCCACCGCGGTAAAAGCCGCTGTTTGTGTGGCAACCGCACACAGGACTGCATAGAGCACAATGGGTGCCAACACAGGCAACAGCGACGGGATAATCATCTCGCGAATGGCAACCCGTGTGAGCAGATCGACCGCCACACCATATTCAGGTTTGGCCGTGCCTTCCATAATGCCTTTAATTTCCTTAAATTGGCGTCGTACTTCCATAACGACTTGGCTGCCTGCACGTCCTACCGCCATCATGCCGAAGGAAGAGAACCAATAGGGCAGCAAGCCGCCTAGAAAGAGTCCCACCATCACATAAGGATCTTGTAGGCTAAAGGGGAAATCTAAATCGGGAAAATAATGCTGTAGATCTTCCGTATACGTTGCAAAAAGCACCAACGCTGCAAGGGCTGCAGAACCAATGGCATAACCTTTGGTAATGGCCTTGGTGGTGTTTCCAACGGCATCTAAAGCATCGGTGACCACACGCACTTTATGATCAAGCTTAGACATTTCTGCAATACCACCGGCATTGTCGGTCACAGGACCATAGGCATCTAAAGCTACAATGGTGCCGGCTAAGGCCAGCATGGTGGTGGCTGCCAATGAAATACCAAATAATCCTGCGTAGTGATACGTAATCAGGATCCCGCCACTGATCACAAAAATGGGCAGCACTGTGGCTTCCATGGAGATGGCCAAGCCCCGAATAATATTCGTGGCATGTCCGGTAAGAGAGGCCTCTGCAATGCTGCGTACGGGCCTAAAACGGGTGGAAGTGTAGTACTCGGTGATCCACACCAGCAGTCCCGTAATGACAAGCCCCGCAAAGGCACACAGGCAGAGATCGAAGCCTGACAAACGCTGTGTACCCACTTCAATGATGCTATCCAAACCAATCATCCACTCGGTGAGTCCTACAATACCGATGGCAGAGAGAATGGAGGTTGCCAGCAAGCCTTTGTAGAGGGCGGCCATAATATTGTTGGAAGCACCTAAGCGTACAAAGAAAGTACCTAAGATAGAACCAAAAATACACACAGCACCAATGCCTAAAGGATAGAGCATCAGCGTTTCTTTTAAATGGTCTGAGACTAAGATCCCAGCCAGTACGATGCTGGCGACCATGGTGACCGCGTAGGTTTCAAAGAGATCGGCTGCCATACCTGCACAATCCCCTACATTATCGCCCACGTTATCGGCAATCACCGCAGGGTTACGGGGATCATCTTCAGGGATCCCGGCTTCTAATTTACCCACCAGATCGGCGCCTACATCGGCACCTTTGGTAAAAATACCGCCGCCCAAGCGTGCAAAAATAGAAATAAGAGAAGCCCCAAAACTTAAGGAAACCAAAGCCTCTGTTAAAACACGTTGTGGTAAGAAGAGTTCTTTTAAGAAAAAGTAAT
>CAMCTX010000008.1 GCA_945878715.1 Legionella genomosp. 1
TGGTTAAAAGACAACCCAGGGCCCGTGATGATTAATAATCATAAGATAGCGCCACCTTCTAGTGTGGCTATCGAAACAAAAATGGAATCCTTGATCCATCACTTTAAATTGTTTTCAGAAGGTTATGTCTTACCGGTGGGGGAAACCTATGCCGCTATTGAACATCCCAAAGGTGAATTTGGCGTTTATCTTATTTCAGATGGTGCTAATAAGCCTTACCGTCTTAAAATACGTTCGGCGGGTTTTGCCCATTTATCGGCCTTAGATGAAATGGTTAGAGGGCATATGTTAGCCGATGTGGTGACCATGATTGGCACACAAGATATTGTTTTTGGGGAAATCGATCGGTGAGTATCATAGCATGACAACCCTTTTATCCTATAAAACAAAACAAGCGATTGATGCTTACTTAGAAAAATTTCCCGTGGATCAAAAGCAGTCAGCGGTACTTTTTGCCTTAAGAACCGTGCAAGCAGAGCAGGGTGGTCATTTAACACCCGATGCAATGGATGCAGTAGCAGCTTATTTAGGTATGCCCAAAATAGCTGTTTATGAAGTCGCTTCCTTTTATGATCACTTTAATCTTGAACCGGTTGGTCGGCATACCATTGGTATTTGTACCAACATTAGCTGTTTATTGCGCGATGCAGAAGGTATGGTTGCACATCTACAAAAACGCTTAAATATTGCCTGTGGGGAAACAACGGCGGATGGTCGTATTACTTTAAAGACTGTTGAATGTTTGGCGGCGTGTGGCGGGGCTCCGGTTATGCATATCGATGAGCAGTATCATGAGCATCTCACGCCCCAAAGCATTGATGCCCTTTTAGAAGGTTTGGAGTAGGGTTATGGCCAATGAAGTCTGTTTTCGTACCCTGCATCATCCAGAGCCTTGGAGCTTAGAAGCGTATCAAAGCGTGGGTGGTTACGAATCGTTCAAAAAAATACTCCAAGAAAAACAAAGTCCACAAGCGATTATCGATATCCTTAAAAAATCTGCTTTACGCGGTCGAGGGGGCGCAGGGTTCCCTTTGGGTACTAAATGGGGTTTTATGTTACAACAAAGCACTTTGCCCCATTATTTGCTTTGCAATTCCGATGAAGGCGAACCTGGAACTTTTAAAGATAGGGATATTTTGCGCTTTAACCCCCACCAGATTATTGAAGGCATGCTTATTGGTTGCTATGTCACGGGTGCCAGTGTTGCTTATAACTATGTGCGGGGCGAATTTCATGAACCTTTTGTACGTATGGAACAAGCTTTGGCGGAAGCACGTGCCTTGGGTCTTGTAGGGCCCTCCATTTTAGGGAGCGATTTTCAGTGCGAGGTTCATAATCTTCGGGGGGCAGGATCCTACATTGTGGGCGAAGAAACGGCGTTGATGGATTCCATTGAGGGCAAAAAAGCCTTTCCCCGTTTTAAGCCACCTTTTCCAGCGAACCATGGACTCTATGGTTGTCCTACGACGATTAATAATACCGAGAGCATTGCTTCGGTGCCTGTTATTTTGCAGCACGGGGCTGAGTGGTTTTTAGGTTTGGGAAAACCCAATAATGGTGGCACAAAAATTTTCAGTGTCTCCGGGCATGTGAATAAACCGGGTAATTATGAAGTCTCCTTAGGGATCCCTTTTAAGGAATTATTAGCTTTGGCGGGTGGCATGCGTGAAGGACATGCACTAAAGGCGGTGATTCCAGGGGGATCCTCTGCGCCCGTATTACCGGCCTCTGTTATCATGGATTTGAATATGGATTATGATTCACTGGCGAAGGCCGGATCGATGCTCGGATCGGGTGGGGTGATTGTGATGGATGAACGGACCTGTATGGTAAAAATGTTAAGCCGATTAACCCAGTTCTATCGCTATGAATCTTGTGGGCAATGTAGTCCTTGTCGAGAAGGTACGGGTTGGTTGGCACGCTTAAGCGATAAAATTTACCGTGGGGAAGCCGATCTGAGCGATATTGATTTATTAGAAAATGTTGCATCCAATATAGGCGGTCGCACCATTTGCGCCTTTGGGGATGCTGCAGCGATGCCCGTCACAAGTTTTATTAAGTATTTCCGTCAAGAATTTGAAGATCATATTCAACAGAAAGGTTGCATGCTTTTTACATGAGGTTTGAATGGCCATCATAGAAATCAATGGAAAAAAAGTTGAAGCGGAAGCAGGTCAAGCCATTATAGAGGTGATGGATGCTATCGGTATTCAAGTTCCACGTTTTTGTTATCATAAAAAGCTATCGGTAGCTGCTAATTGCCGTATGTGTTTGGTGGAGGTTGAAAAATCGCCTAAACTATTGCCAGCCTGTGCAACACCTATTAGCGATGGCATGAAAATACAGAGCCGATCGCCTAAGGTTTTGCAGGCTCAAAAATCTGTCTTAGAATTTTTACTGCTCAATCATCCTTTAGATTGTCCTATCTGCGATCAAGGTGGTGAGTGTGAATTACAAGATTTATCGATGGGCTATGGGATGGATTTTTCCCGTTACGAAGAAGAAAAACGTATTATTCAAGATAAAGATCTAGGACCCCTTATTCAAAGCGATATGACACGCTGTATTCATTGTACCCGTTGTGTGCGTTTTGGACAGGAAATTGCAGGGGTGCGCGAATTAGGTGGTACGGGTCGTGGCGAAGATACTTCTATTGGCACTTTTCTAGAACACAATATCGATTCAGAAGTATCGGGCAATGTGATTGATTTATGCCCTGTAGGTGCTTTAACCTCTAAGCCTTTTCGCTATGTAGCCCGTGCTTGGGAATTAAAACAGATCTCCACGATTGCAGCCCATGATTGTGTGGGTAGTCCTCTGTATGTTCATGTACGAGATGAAAAGATTGTGCGAGTGGTGCCAAAAGAAAATACCAGTATCAAGGCCCCTTGGATTGCCGATCGGGATCGATTTAGTTATGAAGCCCTGTATACCGATCGCTTAACAGTCCCTAAAATAAAAATCAATCAAGTGTGGGAATCCGTTTCTTGGGAAAAAGCTTTAGATTATACAGCCCAGAAGCTTTTAAACAGTATTCAAGAATCAGGTCCTCATTCACTGGGGGCACTGGTTTCACCCAATGCAACCGTCGAAGAAGCCTATCTATTGCAGCAATGGGTCCGAGGATTAGGTAGTCAGAATATTGATCATCGACTGCGTCAAAGCGATTTTCGTGCAGAAGAGAAGGCAGCACGCTTTCCAGGCTTAGGCATGAATCTAGAAACTTTGGCCAGGCAATCAGCTGTTTTATTAGTGGGATCTCATATAGCCAAGGAACAACCGATTGTAGCCTTAAGTTTGCGTCAAATGGTTTTGTCAGGGGGGCATTTATGCCTTATCAATCCCATCGATTTTCCCTTCAATATGACGATTGCGCATAAAACCATTGTAGAGGGTGGGCAGATAGCATTAGGCCTGGCTAGGCTTTTAAAAGCATTGTTAGAGCAGAGCCAAAGTTCCCTACCACCTTCAATACCGATTTTAGAGACATTGGTCATTGATGCGCACGATAGAAAAATGGCACATTGTTTAAAAATGGCCACAAAGCCCTCTATCATTCTAGGTTCATTGGCGATCTCGCATCCACAATACACAGAAATTGGCATACTCACAAAGCATATTGCTGCCATCATTGATGCGACAGTCGGTTCTTTAACAGAAGGTAGTAATAGTGCCGGGGCTTGGTTAATGGGTTGTGTGCCCCATCGCCTACCCGGTGGCATACCGATAGCCTCGGCTGAAATTGGGCTGACGGTTCAACAAATGGCCGAGGGTTTTCTGAAGGCTTATATCCTGTTTAATGTAGAGCTCGAGGATTCTATTTTTGCCCATCAATTAGTCGAAGCTTTTAAAAAGGCATCCACGGTTATTGTCATGACACCTTTTGAAAGCCCCGCTTTGCTTGAAATGGCAGATATTTTATTACCCATTACACCGTTTACAGAAAGTGCGGGTACTCGGATCAATGTTGAAGGGCATTGGCAATCCTTTGAGTCTTGCCATGCACCCTTTGCAGACAGTAAACCCGGGTGGGATGTCCTGTCACTTTTGAGTAAAGCATCTCAAATCGTCGGGGATTATAGTTCCATTGCAGCGGTTTTAGTGGCTGCAAAAGCATCTGTTGAAAATGGCGCTGTTTCTGGATTGCTTCGCTGTGCTCACAATGACGAAGCACGTCAAACCTTGTTGCAGGATCTATGTGTGTTAGAACCCCTAGAACCCAATGCCCTGATTCGTATAGCGCAGCTGCCGCTTTATGCAGCCGATGGGATTCTTAGGCGTGCAGTATCTTTGCAAAAAACAGCCGATGCCGGAAAGCCAGCACTCTATTTGAATACGGTATTGGCGAATAGTTTAGGATTAAAACAAGGTTCAAAGGCATGGGTCCATACGCCATCTTGCAAAATACTTTTGCCCTGTATCATTGATGAATCCATGCCCAAGGGTAGTGTGATGATTCCCCAGGGATTTGAACAAACACGTGCCATAGGCTTACCCTATGCTAGCCTTGGCATTTCAAGGGAAGGATCAGAGCATGCTTAACCCGATGGCTTTAGCCTGGATGCTGGCCAAAATTTTACTCATTACCTTCTCGCTGGTGCTGCTTGCGGCCTATTTATCCTTTGCAGAGCGTCGTGTGATTGCTTGGATCCAAGATCGTCGAGGACCCAATCGGGTGGGATTTTTAGGCCTACTACAGCCTTTGGCCGATGCGCTTAAACTGCTTTTCAAAGAAGTCCTAATCCCTGCACGTGCAAATCGTTATTTATTTATCCTAGCCCCCATTTTAGTATTGGTACCGGCGCTGGCTGTATGGGCCGTGATCCCTTTTCAAGATAATAGCGTGTTGGCGGATATCTCTGTAGGCCTGTTATACCTCTTGGCGATGAGCTCCGTCGGCGTTTATGGGATTATTCTTGCCGGTTGGGCTTCGAATTCGAAATATGCGCTGTTAGGCGCCTTGCGTGCCGCTGCACAACTCATTGCTTATGAAATCCCGATGGGACTCGCTGTGATCGGTGTCTTAATGGCAGCAGGTAGCATGAATATACGTGCTATTGTGCATGCCCAAGCGGGGGGGCTTTTACATTGGTTTTGGATTCCACTCTTTCCCCTTTTCGTGATTTACTGGATTTCAGCCCTTGCCGAAACCAATCGTTTACCCTTTGATGTGGCAGAAGGGGAGTCTGAGATTGTCGCAGGTTTTCATGTTGAATACTCAGGCATTAGTTTTTCGATGTTTTTCCTGGCCGAGTATATTAATATGGTCTTGGTCTCTGTATTGGCTGCAACCTTTTTTATGGGTGGTTGGCTGAGCCCTTTCGAAGGCATCTCTTTTTTAGAGCCATACCTTGCTTGGATACCGAGTATGCTATGGTTGATGCTTAAAAGTTCTTGTTTCATAGGCTTATTTTTCTGGTTTAGAGCAACCTTTCCACGCTATCGTTATGATCAAATTATGCGCCTGGGGTGGAAAATATTTATACCGCTGGGTCTTATTTGGTTGGTCGTAGTTGCGATTTTGGTTAAAGCACAAGTAGCCCCTTGGTTTTCTTAAGTGATAGGTCATAATATGACATGGTTGAAGTCTGGCATACATTTTTTTAAAAGCTTCCTGTTATGGGAGTTTTTCAAAGGCCTAAAACTGACGGGCACGCATTTATTTTCTTCTAAAATAACGATTCAATACCCCGAAGAAAAAACCCCAAAATCCACACGCTTTCGAGGACTACATGCCTTACGTCGTTATGACAATGGAGAAGAGCGTTGTATTGCCTGTAAACTGTGTGAGGCGGTTTGTCCAGCATTGGCAATTACCATTGAGTCGGGTGTGAGCGTAGACGGTTCTCGGCGAACAACGCTTTATGAAATCGATCTGTTTAAATGTGTTTATTGTGGTTTCTGTGAAGAGGCCTGTCCGGTTGATGCCATTGTTGAAACAGGCTTGTTGGAATATCATTTTGAAAAACGGGGTGAGAATATTTTAACCAAGGAAAAATTATTGGCAATTGGCGATCGTTATGAAAAACAGATTGCAGAGGATCGAAAATGAGTAATATTTGTTATCCTGAATCTCTCAGAAGGAACATGGTTTATGCCTATAGAACGTATTATTTTTTATAGCTTTTGCTCTCTGGCGCTTCTGAGTGCGGCTATGATGGTGATGCTACGAAATCCTGTCAAGGCACTATTGTGTCTGGCGCTGGTGTTTGTCTGCAATGCGGCGCTATGGCTTTTATTGAGAGCCGAATTTTTATCCATGATTCTTGTGTTAGTCTATGTGGGTGCCATTATGGTGCTTTTTTTGTTTGTGGTGATGATGATCGATATCGAAAGCGTGGAACTTCAAAAGGGCTTAACACGTTATTTCCCCTTAGGGATAGGGGCTTATCTACTCATGAGTGTGCTATTGCTCTATGTGGTAAATGCTACTATCTTTGGCTTAAAAGGTTATCCCTATCCTGATCAAGTTCCCTATTCTCTGAAAAACTTAGGGGTTGCCTTGTATACCGACTATCTTTATGCTTTGATTGTGGCTGGTGTTCTATTACTGCTTGCAATGATAGCAGCCATCAGTCTAAGTTTTCGTAAAAGAGAAAATAATAAAGCTATCGATCCGAGTCTGCAAATGAAGGCCAATAAAGCGAATCGTCTTCGATTGAGAGATGACTTATGATAGAACTCTATGAATATCTCAGCGTGAATGCACTTTTATTCTCAATGGGTGTTGCGGGTATTTTTATTAATCGTAAAAATATTTTATCATTATTTATGTGCGTAGAGTTATTGTTGCTGTGTGCAAGTTCTAATTTTATAGCCTTTTCTTATTATAAGTCGGATCTTCAAGGTCAAATTTTTGTGCTATTTATTTTAACGGTTGCTGCGGCCGAGACAGCCATTGGTCTGGCGATTCTCGTGCTACTTTTTAGAAGAAAACAAACTATCAATGTGGATGCGCTGAATGATCTTAAAGGATAAGCCATGACTCTCTCTATAAAAACACTAGCGCTTATTGTTTTGCTAGCACCTTTAGGGGCTTCCCTGATTATTGGTTTATCTAATAAAAGACTTTCTAATAAAAGTGCGCATGGTCTTGCATTATTGGGTATGACGCTATCCCTGATGGCTTCGCTTTATCTCTTGAAAATGTTTTACCATGATCAGAGTAGTGAGACTTTTCCACTGTACACATGGGCAGAAAGTACGGGCTTCAATTTGAGTGTTGGGCTATTCATCGATCGCTTAAGCGTGATGATGATAGCCATGGTGACACTCATCGCCTGGCTTGTACATCTTTATAGTATTGCTTATATGGCTGAAGATTCAGGTTATCAGCGATTCTTTTGTTATATTGCTTTTTTTACTTTCAGTATGCTAGTGCTAGTGATGAGCAATAATTTTCTACAGCTCTTTTTTGGTTGGGAAATGGTGGGGCTTGCATCTTATTTACTGATTGGCTTTTGGTTTCATAAAGAGACTGCGGTTTTTGCCGGCTTAAAAGCCTTTATGATTAATCGTATAGGCGATTGCGGTTTCTTAATAGGGATTGCGGGGGTTTGGTATTGTTGTGGTAGCTTGGACTATGCAATTGTTTTTCAGAAGGTGCAGGCGGGGTTTCTACAACTACAGCATCCTTGGATGCCAACCTTTATCTGCCTAGGCCTTTTAATGGGTGCCATGGCTAAATCGGCACAAATACCACTGCATATGTGGTTGCCCGATTCCATGGAGGGCCCAACGCCTATTTCTGCCCTTATTCACGCAGCAACCATGGTAACGGCGGGTGTTTTTATGATAGCGCGCTTGTCTGTGTTGTTTGACTGTTCTAGTCTAGCATTAAATACCCTGTTAGTGATTGGATCTTTAACCTGTATTTTAATGGGACTTGTTGCAGTAGTTCAAAATGATATTAAGCGTATTATTGCCTATTCAACACTTTCCCAATTAGGGTATATGATGATGGCTATGGGCGCCTCTGCTTATACAGCGGGTATGTTTCATTTGTTCACCCATGCTTGCTTTAAAGCGCTATTATTTTTAGCAGCGGGCTCTATTATTATGCGTGTCGATCATGAACAGGATATTTGGAAAATAGCCCCCATTCATGGCAGGATGCCCATTACCTATAGTACGATGCTCATCGCGAGCCTTGCACTTATAGGGGTTCCCTTTTTTTCGGGCTTCTACTCCAAAGATTTAATGCTTGAAGGTCTAAGTTTATCAAAGCAGGGGCTTGCACCAATGGCTTACAGCGCTGCGCTTCTGGGTGTTTTAATCACAACCCTTTATACTTTTAGACTGTTCTTTGTGGTATTTCATAGAAAAGAGCCTGCGGCTGCTCAGATTTCTCCAATACATGAATCCTCTTGGATCATCACGCTACCCCTCATGGTATTGGCTTTTTTCTCTTTAACGCTGGGGGCTTTGGGATTATCATCGTTTGAAAATAGTATAGGCCACACAGCAGATCCTCTAAGCATGGGGCTCCATGGTTTTTATCAAATGCCCTTTGTTTTGAATGTATTGGGCATACTTGTCTGTTATCTGTGTTACCTACGACATCCCGCACTTCCTGGCCTAATACGTAGACGTTTTGCATTGCTTTATAGCATTTTATGCAAAAAATATGGTTTTGATGCACTTTATAACAGTCTGTTTGAGCGGCTCAAACAATTAGGGGCTTTTTGTTGGAATGGCTTAGAGCAGCATTGGATTGATGGTATTGCTATCAATGGCAGTGCTGCCAGCATACAACGATTATCGTTGATCATGCGTCGATTACAGAGCGGTTATATTTACCATTATGTTTTTATCATGATTGTCGCATTTATTTTGTTAGTGGGCTTTTGTTTGTTTCTATCACCGTTCAATCTACAAGGTTAAAAAATGCAGCTTCCACTCTTAAGTTATTTAATTTTTACCCCTATCATCGGGGGGCTTATCTGTCTTTGTATCCCACAACGAAACAGTCGCATAGTGAAAAGTTTTGCCATAGTCCTTTCAATCATTTTCTTGGCTTTATCTGTCTATCTCTTAGTCCATTTCGATCCATCTATGGCGTCGATGCAATGGTCTGAAACAGCGCTTTGGATGCCTGTCTTAAATGTTTATTATTATGTGGGTGTGGATGCCTTATCGTTGGCTTTAATAGGATTAAGCAGTTTGATAAACCTGTTTATCGTCTTATTTATAGCGTCTAAAACAATGGAAAAGTCGAATCATTACCTGGCTGCTTTTTTAATGATGCAAGGCTTTATTTGTGGGGCCTTTGCGGCTGTCGATGCGATTCTTTTCTATACCTTCTGGGAAGCAAGCCTTATCCCACTTTTTTTAGTGATTGGGATCTGGGGTGGGGATAATCGTCGTTATGCCAGTATAAAATTTTTCCTGTATACACTGCTTGGATCGATCTTTTTATTGACAGCCATCCTGTATTTGCATCATAAAACGCTTAGTTTTAATATTATGGATTTTCAGGCGGTTCACTTAGATTTTCATGCGCAATGCGGGTTGTTTATAGCCTTTTTATTGGCTTTTGGTATTAAGCTTCCCTTATGGCCTGTTCATACCTGGTTGCCAGATGCGCATGTAGAAGCACCTACTGCGGGATCGATGCTCTTGGCAGCGATTGTCCTTAAAATGGGTGCTTATGGGTTATTGCGTTTTATACTACCCATTGTGCCGGATGCAAGCCGTTTTTTTGCATCTTTTATGATGATTCTTTCACTAATAGCCATTATTTATATTGCTGTCGTTGCCTTGGCACAAAGAGATCTTAAAAAACTGATAGCCTATGCTTCTATTTCACATATGGGATTTGTGACCTTAGGTATTTTTAGTAGCTATTTAATTATCGCGCCAATAACCTTTGATGCTTATCCTACTTTAGGATTACAAGGTGCAGTGATACAGCTTTTTTCACATGCTTTTATATCAGCCGCCTTGTTTTTATGCATAGGCCTATTATATGAACGCACGCATACACGTCTTATCAACGATTATGCTGGCATTGCGAAGCCCATGCCTGTTTTTTCAAGTTATTTTCTATTATTTGTGTTGGCCAACTGTGGGTTCCCAGGCACCTCTGGTTTTGTCGCGGAATTTTTTGTGATTCTCAGTGTGTTTAAGGCGAAAATAATCTATGCCATCATTGCCTCCTTGAGTCTGGTTTTGAGTGCCTATTATGGCTTGGACATGATTAAAAAAGTACTATGGGGCCCTGTAAAAAAAGGGATGGAATGTTTGGAAGATGTGCAAGGCATGGATAAACTATTATTATTCCTGTTTGCTTGTTTTATACTCGGTATCGGGTTGTATCCCAATACAATCCTAAACTTTATGCAATCATTTCTTGATCGATTGCTGGTTCAAATGCAGCATTCAAAAATATAGAGAGTTTTATGGAAACAAACCATTGGTTGCCCTTATACCCAGAAATAACCATGCTTTTGTCCATTGGTTTTATATTAATGACTACGCTTTATTTGCCACCACGCTTACAGTGGCTGAACTATCGTTTCGCACAAACAGCCTTAATAGTTGTGGCCTTTTTTTCTTTCAATCTTATGTCGCTAAAGCCTAATTATTTACTGAATGGCCTGTTTGTTATCGATCCCATGGCCTGTTTTTTAAAATGTTGTGTCTGTCTATTAGGGTGCATGGTGTTTTTTTATGCACGAAAAACCTTCATAATCAAGGACGCTTTTAAAAGTGAATATTTTATACTGTGCCTGTTTTCGATCTTAGGTATGATGCTCGTTATTTCAGCTTCCCATTTTCTGAGTCTCTATTTGGGTCTTGAGTTAATGGTTCTACCGCTTTATGCACTCATTAGCTTGGATAGAGAAGCGCGATCGACCGAAGCGGCACTAAAATATTTTCTATTGGGTGTTTTGTCTTCGGCTTTTCTGCTATATGGCATCTCATTGTTGTACGGCATAACGGGTCATTTAAATTTAGAATCGCTGATGCAGGCGCTCAGTTTGGATCTCATCCATAAGCCAGCCTTGGTGGGCAGTTTGGTTTTTATTTTGGCTGCTGTACTGTTTAAGCTGGGTGTGGTGCCTTTTCATCTATGGTTACCTGATATTTATGAAGGCTCTGCCACGCCGGTCACGTTATTTCTAGGCACATTACCTAAAATAGCTGCTTTTGCCTTTGCCATACGCTTATTCAATGGTTTATTACCGCATTTAGAGCAGTTGCAGAACATACTGATCCTAGTAGGGCTCTTGTGCTTATTATTAGGACATCTTGGGGCTATTACCCAAAGCAATCTTAAGCGAATGCTTGCTTATTCGGCCATTGCACAAATGGGTTTTGTCGTGCTGGCATTGATGCTGGGCCTAACCCAGGGTTTTGCGATAGCCCTTTATTATTTATTAATCTATGTGCTGGCGGTACTGGCGTTCTTAGGGGCATTAAGCTTGTTAGGGGATGATTCGGTAGAAGCCGATCAGCTTGAAAGTTTGGAAGGATTAGGACACACGCATCCATGGTTTGGCGGTGTTATGATAATCATCTTACTGTCTTTAATAGGTATTCCACCTTTTGCGGGATTTTATGCAAAATTATTAGTCATTAAGACATTGATAAGCACAGGATTTTTAAGTGTTGCTGTCTTAGCCTTAGTCTTAACAGTCGTGGGTGCTTTTTATTACCTAAGGATCATCAACCTGATGTTTTTTAATACGCGCACCCTGGCAGTACCCAGAACATTCTCTCTCACACAGATAGGGCTCTTTTCTTTGAATGGCCTCGCCTTATTACTACTGGGTATTTTTCCAGCCCCTCTGCTCTCGCTGTGCAATAGTCTTATATTTTATAGTTTCAGATAAGGTCAATGAAAGTTGCAGATGATGTGAATTAGTTTATAGTTTAGGTAACCGCCTAAGAATAGGACTAAGCCTTTCATGTTAAGCAATACCTGGCATACAAGACTCTTTGATGCGCTAAAAATATCACGGGGACTTGTAGCAGGACAACAACTATCCGACACTTTCGAAGATGCCTTTCCTGTGGGGTATCAGGAAAATTTTTCTATAGAAAAGGCTGTTGAAGATATTGCTTTTTGCGAAAAATTAAGCGTTCAGCACAGTCTTGAAATGGATCTTTACCAGTCTGAGAATGAAGTCGATACCATCGTTCATTTTAAGTTATTAAGTTTAGGGATTAGTGTAATGTTATCGGATGTCGTGCCCATCTTAGAAAATATGGGCCTTCGCATTATGAATGAAAAATCCTATGAGATAAAACCAAAAAATCGCGCAGTCATTCTTCTTAACGACTATCGCATGATTTACAAAAAAGACAAGCCCATTTCTCTAGAAGCGGTTAAGAAAAATTTCCAAGAGGTGTTTGAGAAAATTTGGGCAAAAGAAATAGAGAACGATGGTTTTAATCAATTGGTTTTATATGCCAATTTAAGTGGGCGTGAAGTCATGGTTTTACGTGCCTATGCGAAATATTTATGGCAAACAGGGTTTAATTTTAGTCAGGACCATCTTGAAGAAACCTTTAATGCAAATCCAAGTTTGGCAGCATTGTTGATTGATTTATTTAAAACACGGTTTGATCCTGAACGTAGTCATCGCGAACTTGATCTTGAAGGGCAAAGAGAGATTATAGAAAAAAATCTTGATTTGGTAGAGAATATCAATGAGGATAGAGCGATTCGTCGTTATCTGCAGGTTATTCTCGCAACCATTCGTACAAACTATTATCAAGTCGATGAACAGGGGTTATCCAAAAACTATTTTTCATTCAAGCTAAAATCTTCTGATGTACCAGAACTCCCACTCCCCGTGCCCTTGTATGAGATATTCGTCTATGCCGCACGTATGGAGGGTATTCATTTGCGTGCGGCAAAAGTTTCACGTGGTGGCATTCGTTGGTCCGATCGCCGAGAAGATTTTAGAACAGAGATTTTAAGTCTAATGAAAACACAGCAAGTAAAAAACGCTGTGATTGTGCCTATGGGCGCCAAGGGTGGTTTTGTATTGAAACAGATATCTGATAAAACAACACCTGATGAAATGCGAGAAGAAGTTCTTGAATGTTATAAGATTCTTATTCGAGGTTTATTAGATCTTACGGATAATTACCAAGGTAATCGTTTGGTTCATCCCTTTAATGTTGTACGTTATGATGAAAACGATCCCTATCTTGTTGTGGCTGCAGACAAAGGGACTGCCACTTTTTCGGATACTGCCAATGCCATTGCCGAAGAATATGGATTTTGGCTTTTCGATGCCTTTGCTTCGGGTGGAAAAACAGGCTATGACCATAAAAAATTAGCGATTACAGCCAGGGGTGCTTGGGAGTCGGTCAAAAGTCATTTTCATGGTTTGGGCGTTGATTTGAAGAAACAGACGGTTACAATGGTTGGTATTGGTGATATGTCTGGGGACGTTTTTGGTAATGGATTATTACTCTCTAAAAACTTTAAACTCATTGCTGCTTTTAATCATAAAGAGATTTTCATTGATCCTGATCCTGATCCCTTAAAAAGTTATGAAGAACGCAAAAGACTTTTTGAAATGCCGCATTCTAATTGGTCTGATTATAATCCAAACCTTATTTCTAAAGGCGGTGGTATTTTTTCGCGCTCTAGCAAGATGATTGATTTGTCAGTAGAAATTCGTCAAGCTTTGGATACACAAAAAGAAAAAATAGAAATAGATAGCCTCATTCGGATGATTTTAAAAGCACCCGTCGATTTGTTATGGAATGGTGGTATTGGTACCTATGTGAAATCGAGTTCAGAGTCTGATAGTGAAGTGAATGATAAGACGAATGATATGGTGCGTATTAATGGTAGTGATTTACGTTGCAAAGTGGTGGCAGAGGGGGGTAATTTAGGCTTTACACAGTTGGGGCGTATAGAATATGCACAGCGGGGTGGGTGTATTAATACCGATGCTATCGACAATTCAGGTGGTGTGCATTGCTCGGATAATGAAGTGAATATTAAAATACTACTGAATGAGGTTGTTAAGCAGGGGCGTTTAACCGAACAAGAACGTAATCAAACACTTGCAAGCATTCAAGAAGAAGTTGCCGAATTAGTGTTGAGCAATAACAAAGTACAAACCCAGGCTATTAGTATGGAAGCATTTAGAGCCTCTGAAAATTTAGAAATGCATGGCTATGTTATCCAGGCATTAGAGCGATCTCAAAAACTCGATCGATTATTAGAGTGCCTGCCAAGCCAGGAAGCTATTGAGACCAGAAAGTTAAACAACCAAGGTTTAACAAGGCCCGAGCTTGCTGTTGTGATGGCCTATTCAAAAATGTCCTTAAAGAAAGCTATTTTAGAGTCGAGCGTGCCAGAAGATCCCTATTTTCATGGTGTGCTAGAGAATGCCTTTCCCAAACCCTTGCGCATTCCGTTTAAAGAATATATGTCGGGCCATCGTTTAAAACGAGAAATTATTGCCACACAGTTAAGCGGTTATCTTATTAATAACATGGGCATTAGTTTTGTGACACGCTTAAAAGATGAGACCGGTTCCAATGCTGCCGAAATCCTGCGTGCCTATATCGTTTCCAGTGAAATTTTTAATGCTGAAATACTTCAAAAAACCATTGATAATTTGCACGACTCAGTGAGTATTTCCATACAATATCAAATGTTACATGAACTCAATCGTCTTTTAAGACGCAGTACACGCTGGTTTCTTAGAAAGAAAAACAGAAATATTGATATGGGCCAAACGATTGATCATTTTGCTTTAAAATTAGATTTAATTGGCAAGGCACTGCCCGATTTAATAGTCGATTACGATGTCGATACACAACCAGCCATCGCTTATTATACCGAGGCCCATGTTCCTGTTGAATTAGCAACCCAGATTGTCAGTTTTAATAGCATGTTTTCGGCACTTGATATTGTGGAAGGTGCAACATTAAAACAATTTCCGGTGGATCAAATGGCCATGATTTATTATGAAATTGGCAAACGATTAGAGCTGAGTTGGTTTAGGGAGCTTATTAAAAAACAAATAGTGAATAATCATTGGGAAGCTTTGGCGCGGGCTAGTTTTATGGATGATCTAGATCGTCAACAACGTTATTTGGCCATGCGTATCATGCGACAGGCACTCGATGATACTAACATGCATGTATGGATCGATAACTGGTTGGCACAACATCAAACGGTGCTCGCACGCTGGGAGCATTTTCGATCGGAACTTAAACGGACACCCCTGATTGATTTCACAATGCTTGCAGTTACACTCAGAGAGTTGCTGGATATGACACCCACGAATCCTTAAGCTGGCTTTCTTAGCCCCACCTCTAATACCTTCGAGTAGCCTATCAAATAAGTTTTTCCGAGTGCCACTCAAAAAAACTTACTTGGTAGCCCAGGGTTTTTTAGGTATTGTCCTCATGAAAGCGAAAGTGCTAGACTCATTTCCTCTGTATTCAACCCGGATATTCATAATTATGATGAGCCTATTTCGCAAAAAGCCTACCGAACATCCTGCCGTAGACAGTGGCTTAAAACGCTGTTTATCGGCCTTTGATCTCACGCTTATCGGAATCTCTGCCATGGTGGGTGGGGGTATTTTTGTACTCATTGGTATTACCTCCGCGACCACAGCCGGGCCAGCTGTGATGCTTTCCTTTGTGGTTGCAGGTATTGCTTGTTCTTTTGCAGCCTTGTCTTATGCGGAATTATCAACCTGTATTGGTGGCTCTGGGAGCGCCTATGGCTATGCCTATGCAGGCTTGGGCGAACTGATTGCTTGGATTATCGGTTGGGATTTGCTGTTACAGTACGCCATTGGTGCCTGTGCCATTTCGATTGGTTGGTCCGGTTATTTTATTGATGCGCTAAGAACGCTAGGCATTCATGTGCCTGTGTATTTGACAACCTCTTATTTTGAAGGCGGTTTTGTTAATCTTTTTGCGATGATCATCATTCTCTTGTTAAGCAGCATTTTAACATTGGGCGTGAAGAACAGTGCGCGTTTTAATACCTCTATTGTGTTTGTTAAATTGGCCGTTATTGCGCTCTTTATGATAACAGCCGCCTTTAATCTAAAAACCAACCATTGGCATCCTTTTATGCCTTTCGGTTTTCAAGGGGTGATAGAAGGTGCAGCACTGGTCTTTTTTGCTTTTCTTGGTTTTGATGCTGTATCAACCGCTGCAGACGAGGCGATTAATCCACAACGTGATTTGGCGATAGGCACGATTGCGACGCTGGTTATTTGTACCTTGCTCTATATACTGATGTCGGCTTTATTGACGGGTATTACGCCTTACACGGCACTCAATGTGAAGTCACCGGTCGCTGACAGCATTTTAAACTTAGGCTATCCTTGGATTGCCAATATTATTGCGGTTGGGGCTGTGATAGGGATGACCTCCGGAACCTTAATACTCATTTATGGTTTAACACGGGTTATTTATTCAATGTCCAAAGATGGTTTATTACCCGGTAGTTTCTCAAAAATATCGACCAAGACTCATACGCCGCTGCGTATCATTAGCGTCTGTGGTATTAGTTTGGCCCTAATGGCTGGTTTTCTGCCACTGATGGCCGTTGCCGAGTTGGTTAATCTTGGGACCATGGCTGCCTTTGCCATGGTTTGTCTTATCACCCTTTGTTTGCGTTATACCAAGCCCGATCTGCCACGTCCCTTTAGAACGCCCTTTTGCCCCTTCGTGCCATTGTTAGGTGCAGCCTCCTGTATCTATCTTATGACCAATCTTTCCAAGCTTGCTTGGATCCGATTTATGGTTTGGATGGCCATTGGAATAGTCGTTTATTTCTGTTATGGCTACTCTCATAGCAAATTAGCAAAAAAGGCTTGAAAATCTTGTCTTTGGCAGCCCTACGACTAAGCTAATAGGAGGAATAGATCTTATTAGATTGGGTGGGGCGTGATTAGACAGAAAATAGCCAAAAAAATCGTACAGGCTGCCAGTCGCTGGCTTTTAAAGAATGAGCCCCCCAAGCGTAGGCATTTGTGTGATTTCCCCCAAATTTGTGAGAAAGTATTGCCGGGGGATGTTTTATTAGTCGAAGGCAGAAGCCGTGCCAGCCAAATTATCAAACTCATGACCCAAAGTCCCTGGTCTCATGCCATGCTTTACATAGGTCGACCGGCAGATATTTGGGATACTAAACGACGCCTTCATATCCAAAAAAGCCTCTCGGTCGCCTCGGATACTCAATTACTGATTGAAAGTGAACTGGGCTATGGCACGATTGTCTCTGTTTTAGAGAAGTACCAAGATGATCATATTCGTATTTTAAGACCCCAGGGATTGTCGGCAGAAGATACCCAAAAAGTCATAACCTATGCGATGGGTCGTATTGGTGCCGATTACGATATTCGACATATTATCGATCTGGGACGTTTCCTCTTACCCTGGAGTTTATTTCCAAGCAAATGGCGTAATTACTTATTCGAACAAGGTGCCTCTAAACCCACAGAAGATATTTGCTCATCGATGATAGCCCAAGCTTTTCAAAGTATTCATTTTCCCATTTTACCGGTTTTTACACGCGATGAAGCGCAAAATTTAGAACTCATAGAACGCAATGCCCGTTTTTTTACACCCAGTGATTTTGATTTTTCACCTTATTTTTCTATCATAAAATACCCTATTTTTCCGGTCGATCAACATGAGTATTATCATGATCTACCCTGGAAAGAGGCGGCAGACACAGAAGAAACGAAGAACCTTCCAAAGATAGTCGATTAACTACTAGCTGGTGCGAAATTAGTTTTTTCGTCATTGCGAGGGCCTTAAGCCTGAAGCAATCCAGATTCTAATTAAAAGGATTTTTTAAAATAGAGCTGCTATCATACGAAACTCACATGCCCAGGGGTGAAGGGAGGCTCCTTATGATATTAAAAGTACAGGATAAAGCACCCGCCTTTCGTCTAGAGGGTGCCGACCATCAGACCCATACGCTCGTTGAGCAGCTAGGCCACTTTGTTGTCATCTATTTCTATCCTAAAGATGATACCCCTGGTTGTACCCTCGAGGCCTGTGCTTTTAGAGACACCCAAGAAGCTCTGGCTAAAAACGATTGTGTTGTTTATGGTATCTCCAGAGATAGCAGCGACAGCCATGCAAAATTTTTCAAAAAATATAATTTAAACTTTACGTTGTTAAGCGATACCGATTTAAGTGTTCATAAAGCTTACGGCGTTTTGGAAGATACTAAAACAAAACGTAGCACTTTTTTAGTTGATCAACAGGGTCATATTATTAAAATATGGCCGAATGTCCGTGTTGAAGGACATATCAATGACATCCTAGAAACCCTACAAGCTTTGTCCTAATCGCGTTCATGCATACAAACGAAGATCTACGAAACGAGCGTTACTTATGGATAGCCTTAGGGTTAACCACGACCTTTATTGGTATTGAGCTCACGGGTGCGTTCTTTAGTAAAAGTTTGGCTTTACTATCGGATGCCGCGCATCTTTTAACCGATGCAGCGGCTTTGATTATTTCGATTGCTGCAATGCGTTTTGGTAGGCGAGAACCCGATACAAAACGCACCTATGGTTATTATCGCTTTGAAATTTTAGCCGCCGCTTTTAATGCGATTGTTCTTTTTTTGGTGGCTTTTTTTATATTTCTGGAAGCCTATAAACGCTTATTTACCCTGCATGCTATTCATAGCAGCAGCATGTTAGTGGTTGCGAGCTGTGGTTTTTTTATTAATTTACTATCGGTACATCTATTACGTGTGCCTAGTCAGGGAAGCCTGAACATTAAAAGTGCCTACATTGATGCGCAGGCTGATATGTGGAGCTCTTTAGGCATTATTGTTACCGCAGGTTTTATACACTTCACAGGATGGCAATATATTGATTCGCTGATGGCGATTGGCATTGCATTATGGATTTTGCCGCGTACTTGGACCTTGCTTAAAGAAAGCATTAACATTTTACTGGAGGGGGTTCCGGAAGGGATCGAGCTTAGCGAGATCAATAAAGCGTTATCCAGCTTAGAAGGTGTTATAGAAGTGCATGATATACATGTTTGGGCCTTAACGAATAAAAAAATAAGTTTGACAGCTCATGTGGTTATTCAACGAACGGTACAGCCGGACGATTTACTACGCGCTATAGGACGTTCCTTGGAGGATGGTTTTCAGATCACGCATTCAACCATTCAGATGGAACATGATCGCTGCAGCCATCAAAGGGGGATCTAGAAAAGAAGTTCTTTGGAGGAATCAAGAATCTTTGCTAGAATCAGAACAGGTTTTGATCAATGTGTTGGGGGTTTTTGTGAATCACACTAAAAAGATTATCAGTTTAGCTTTGTGTATCTGCATGTTAATGGGATGCGCGGGGGCAGGACCTAAGCAAACCGGGGGGCAACTGGTTGGTGGTGTCGCTGGTGCACTCTTAGGCTCTCAGTTTGGCAAGGGTAGCGGTCGCTTGATAGGGGTCGCTGTAGGTGCTTTGGCGGGTTCCTATTTAGGGGGCAGCATTGGGCATCATTTCGATGAAAAAGATAAAGAATTGTCTCAGCAGACTATGTCTGCCACTTTAGAGCATGAGCCCGATAATAAGACGCGCGGCTGGAAAAATCCTAATAACAACCATGCAGGCAACTTTACCGTCACAAAGACTGAAACAATGCCTGGTAATATGGTCTGTAGGGATTATGTCCATAAAGTGACGATCGATGGAAAGCAAGAAGATGTGCATGGCCGTGCTTGCCGTGATGTGCGCGATACACGTGCCGATTGGCGCATCGTCGACAATTAAGGGGCTTTTAGCGCGTTTGTTTCTTAGGTGGCATCATAGGCTTCTTATGGTTGTGATTCAGGGGATCCTTAGGCTCAGTATCCCCTGTCTGGGTATTCGTTTTAGAAAAAGAAGCGAGTAAGGCTGATATTTCCTGAGCATTGAGCGGATGATCCGCTTCACGGTCGGTGGCTTGTTTCTGTGTAGGGTCTGTAATAAATTGAAAAGCCAGGCCACATTCTTTGGCTAAGGCCATTTCTTCTTGCAAGAGCTTTTCCAAAGCTTCTAAATTACCTAATCGTCTTTTTAACCGTAAACGCCTTCGTTTGAGCCACAGTAGCCATTTTCTAAGACGTTTGGCGCGAAGCATCATCAGGGTCCCAATGTGGCTTGCCCCTTGCTTGGCAGAAAAGCTTTGATCGCTTTCATGCAAGGCATTGTTGAGCGTTTGGATCAGCCCACGTTTTTTAGTACCGCGTTTTTTCCTTGTAAGTGCACGTATTAGCTTTGCCATTGCGTAGATCCCCTCTAAGTCATAGGAAGACTTAAGGTTGGACCCCTAATCAGGCAAAAAGTTTTAATCGAGCAGGCTGGTAGCAGCCAATGTGTTAGGATCTTCTAGGGTGGCATCCGAAATAGCTTCTGGATTATCTGCTTCTTGTTCGGTGTCTCCATCAAGGACTCTATGTGCTTTCTTGAAATCAAGGGCTTTTTCCCATTTGGAGATCACAATGGTTGCTACACCATTACCGATGAGGTTGGTCACAGCACGAATTTCAGACATAAACAAATCAATCCCTACCAGCAAGGAAAGTCCTGCAACCGGTAAAGTATCCATAATAGAAAGGGTGGAAGCTAAGGTTACAAAGCCAGCCCCTGTAACCCCTGCCGCACCCTTAGAGGTAAGCATCAATACACCCAGTAACGAGAGTTGTTGATAAATCGATAGATCGACATTAAGCGCTTGTGCGATAAAGATGGCTGCCATGGTGAGATAAATAGAAGTGCCATCTAAATTAAAAGAATAACCCGTAGGAATAACCAAGCCCACGACCGATTGAGAGCATCCCATATTTTCTAATTTACTAATCATACGGGGTAGGGCAGCTTCGGAAGAAGAGGTTCCAAGCACAATAAAAATTTCTTCCTTAATATAACGTATAAATTTCCAAATACTAAAACCAGCTGATCGTAAAATAGGGCCTAGTATTAAGATTACAAACAACAAACAGGTAAAACCAAGACCCAGCACAAGCTTTCCTAAGGGTAAGAGGGTCGCAAAACCATATTTCCCTATACTAAAAGCCATGGATCCACAGGCTCCAAAAGGCGCAAAACGCATGATAATAGCAATCACCCCAAAGAATACATGCGAACTTTGATCGAGCACTTTGACTAGCAATTGTCCTTTATTGCCAAAGTGGGAGAGGGCAATACCAAATAAAACCGAGAATAAAAGAACTTGTAAAATGCTACCCTCTGAAAAAGCACTAACCGCAGTATGTGGAATAATGTTTAAAAGAAAATCAACCGTGCTTAGACCTTTGGCTGCAGCCGCGGCGTAGGTTGAAACACTTTGTGTGCTAAGGGTTGCGGGATCGATATTTAAACCCACACCAGGTTTATAGAGATTAACAACGACTAAGCCTAGCAGTAGGGCAATGGTCGAAACGACTTCAAAGTAAAGAATGGCCTTTAATCCAACCCGACCCACTTCTTTCATATCGCCCATCTTGGCGATACCGACGACGATGGTGCAAAAGATAATCGGAGCCACCATCATGGTAATAAGGCGGATAAAGGCGGCGCCCAGAGGCTTTAATTGAATAGCAAATTCTGGTGCAAAAATACCCAGCAAAACGCCGAGTAAAATGCCTGATAAAACCTGAAAATATAAACGTTGATATAATGGTTTTTTCATGCTAGTTAATTACCTTATTTAACCTAACAAGCTACAGTGTAACCACTTCGGGCTTTAAACACCACAGGGTGGGGGGGATGGCACTAGGTTGAATGCCTTATTTTCTTAAAGAGCTTTTGCTTATCGCGCTGCCAATCCTGATCTTTCTCAGCACTACGCTTATCGTATTGCTTTTTGCCCTTGGCAAGACCAATGGCTATTTTGATGTGGCCTTGCTTCCAATAGAGGTTAAGCGGGATCAGGGTATAGCCCTTACGCTCTATAAGGCCCACGAGGGTATCGATTTGCCTGCGATGTAGTAGCAATTTACGGGTACGGGTGGGATCGGCCTGAACATGGGTAGAAGCCGATAGCAGGGGGCTAAAATGCGCGCCAATGAGCCAGGCCTCCCCCTTTTTAATCAGCACATAGCTTTCCGCAATCTGGGCCTTTCCTTCGCGCAGACTTTTGATTTCCCAACCCTGTAATACCAAGCCCGCCTCATAGCGTTCTTCGATGCTATAGTCGTGGGAAGCTTTGCGATTTGTAGCAATATCTTTCATAATGCGCACATTGTAGCTGAAATAATGCTTTTAAGGGTAGGGGCCGGTCTCAGTGCCGGCCCTGTATACACAGTGGGATGTTGTCGATGCTAAACAAAATCACTAAAACCTTGGAATTACCCTATACACCTGCCCAAATGTTTGCTTTGGTGGATAGAGTAGAGGATTACCCGCTGTTTTTGCCCTGGTGCTTGAAAAGCCA
Organism: Legionella genomosp. 1; assembly: GCA_945878715.1. Lineage (GTDB taxonomy): Bacteria > Pseudomonadota > Gammaproteobacteria > UBA6186 > Azoamicaceae > CADEGZ01. Next base: position 22,399 of record CAMCTX010000008.1, read on the forward strand.
GGTCCATAGTCGTAGCCCAGAAGCGGTGAAAGCCAGTCTTCAGGTAGGTAAGGGTCTATTGCGCTATTCGGTTACCACGCTTAATCGGCTTCAGCCGAATAAACGCATTGATATGCAATTGCTTGCAGGGCCTCTTAAACACTTAGAAGGATTTTGGTTATTTGAAGCGAGTGCTACAAGTGTGCAGGGGTGTAAAATATCGCTTCATTTAAACTTTGAATTAAATCCCGTGTTAAATAAAGCACTAGAACCTTTTTCGGAAAAAATCGGCGATCGCATTATCCAGGCCTTTTGTGAAAGGGCATCCGTATTATATGGATAATATTACTATAGAGATTTGCTATATTGATGTAGAAAAACCCCTGCTTTTAGAACGCACGGTTACTGTGGGTACAACCATTGCAGATCTGCTTGCACAACAAGGGTTTGAGATTCAGACCCTAATAGGGCGTGTAGGACTTTTTGGAAAACAAAAACCGCTAGACACCGTGCTCAAGGCGGGGGATCGTATAGAAATCTACGATCCTTTGCTGCTGGATCCCAAAGAGGCTCGTCGCTTACGTGCACTGACTAAAAAAACAGCCTTGTAAAATAATTTGAAAAAACGATTCCAAATAAACTATAATAAAAGATTTTTAACTATCTATAAACTTCGGGGTGAATAAAAATGAGATCTGAAAATTCAGAATTTTTAGCATTAGAACAAGCGATCAGTTCTGGCAATGTAAGATTAGCAATTGTTCAAAATGCTATTGAGCAAGGTCTAGATCCCAATAAGCCCTATGGTCCTGAGCGTCAATACAACCTTTTATCCGAGTGTGTAGGCATAGGTGAAGAAGAGAGTGTAATATACTTACTAGCACAGGGCGCTAATCCAAACCTACGATGCGCTAGCGCTGTTGAGTCCACTTTACATTCGGCTATACGTGTTGATATCCCTCAGATTATCCAAGCCTTATTAGATCATGGTGCGGATCCCAATGCCTTGGATAGCAACGGTCAATCACCTTTGCATGTTGGTAATCAAGATGTGCGACATGCAAAAGCTTTGTTAGCCTATGGTGCCAATCCAAATCTACCCGATGCTCAAGGTAAAAGACCTATAGAGGGTGCCTCTTGGAATGTCCTTGAATACTTACTAGAACAGGGTGTTAATCCCAATCAGCTGGATAGTGAAGGGCATTCGCTTCTGCATGGTTTTAAACATCATGAGGAGATTGTTCAAAGTTTGGTGGGGCATGGTATTCAAAAGCCCATGGATGGCGATCCCTTACGAGCTATTTATGATACAGCTTTTGCTAACCCTACGGTATGCCCAAAAAGAGCCCTTGCTGTAGCCTTTCAAGGCAATCTTTTGGCCCATCATGCCATTAATAAAAAGACCCACGAAAATTTCGGACTTTTCTACGAAGCATGGAAAGATCAAATGCAAAAACCGAAAGATCAAACATTTTCTCAAATGTCTGGTGCAGAAAAATTGCATTTATTTAGTGAATATTGTAACGCTGTTCAGTTGATGCCGATTTTTGAGAAGAAAAAAGCAAAGAATCGTGAGAAATTTGTATATTTTAGTTTGGGTAAACACCCAAGAGTCGGTTTTTCTTCAGGGGTTAGGGTACTCGTCGATGACATGATAGAAATGATAGGAAAAAATGTAGTTATGGGGCATCATGAAAGTCCAATGATCATGAAGATCCACAAGGCTGCATTGGAAGCTACAGGTCTTGATGACCATTTTAGCATGCAGCCTGTAAGACCTAGACCCTAATAGCGTAATAGATTCTTGAGCCTAATGTTTATGAAGGCTTATGCGTAATCCTCGACAACTTATCGCCCTTAAAGAAAAGGGATAGGGATTTTTCTTGGATGGCACCACCGTTACCTGGTTTTAGGTAATAGTAATAATCCCATTGGTCTTTTTCAAAGAAATGCGAAAGGGCAGGGGTGCCCATCAATTCCACCACAGCCGATTTTTCCATACCCACTTTCAACCCTTTAAGCATTTCGGGAGATAGATAATTACCCTGGCGTACATCCATACGATAAATACGTGGGGGAAAGCTACAGCCCGCAAGTGGCATGAGCGTAACAGCGAGCAGTATGAGCGTCATATTTTTTAAACAAGACATTAAGTTATCCTTCCAATTTTTTATCGGGCCTTAGTAAGCCTTCTCCCGTTACGGGAGAAGGTGGCACGCAGTGCCGGATGAGGGTTGCTCAGGGATATTAAAGAATACCTTGGTTCCTTGACCCTCACCCCCCGCTCCGCGGGACCCTCTCCCGTAACGGGAGAGGGCTTTGATCATCCAAAATCCTGCTTTCATCATAACCCATTCCCTTACACTGCTTCCAATAATTCCTTGGCATGCTCTAGGCCAGAGGCCGTAATCTTAGAGCCGCCCAGAATCCGGGCGATTTCCTCGATGCGTTGGGCGGCGGTTAAGACTTCAACGTGGCTTAGGGTGCTGTCTACCGTTTGATCTTTCACAATTCGATAGTGATGGGTACCCATGGCTGCCACCTGGCCCAGATGGGTTACACACAACACCTGTGTTTGATCAGATAATTGCCGCAGCAATTGCCCTACCATACTGGCTGTTTTGCCACTAATGCCCGCATCAGCTTCATCAAACACCAAAGTAGGGGTGGTCCATTGGGTGGCTGTAATCAGCTGGATGGCAAGGCTAATGCGCGATAGCTCTCCACCAGAGGCAACTTTCTTTAAAGGTTGCAAGGGCAATCCTGGGTTGAGCGTGACTTGAAAAATAACCTGGTCCAAGCCATGCACTGTGGGCATCGCACTCGGGATTGGTTCGATGCAAATCTTAAACTGTGCTTTTGGCATGGCTAGTTTTTCTAAAACTTTTAAAATGGATGATTCCAAAACAAGCGCCGCTTTTTTACGACTATCGCTTAACTGTTGTGCAGAGGCGGTATAAGCCTTCAGTACAATGGCTTTTTCTTCGTCGAGTTTTGCTAAGCGATTGGCCGCTGTTTGAAGCGTGGAAAATTCAGCACGCAATTGGGCTTGGTGTTGCAGGATCTGTTCGCTTGGGATCCGATGTTTGCGTGCCAGGGTATGAATGGTATTTAAACGTTGTTCAATCTGTTGTAAACGGGCGGGATCGATCGTTAAACGCGCGTTAAAATCGGCCAACTGTGCGACCCCTTCTTCCAGATGGATCGCGGCTGTCTTAAGCAGTTCAGCACAGCTTGCTAGTTCAGGGTTTGCGGAGGTTAAGCGACTTATTTGTTCGATAGCATGGTGAAGGGTGCTGAGCATATCTTCGGTATGATCGCTTTTGAGCGTATTGAGAATAATCCCTGTGCTTGTAATCGTACCTTCAGCTTGGGATAAACGTTTATGTTCTTGTTCAAGGTTTTCGACTTCATGCGCCTGTAATGGTAAAGCATCCATCTCGGCTAATTGATAGCTTAAGAGTTCGAGTGTGGCTGTTTGATCTTGGGTTGCACGACATAATTCATAGTCCGATAAAACCCGTTCATACTGTGCATAATCCGCTTGTATCTGTGCAATGAGTGCAGGGTGCTTTGCAAAATCATCCAGTAAAAAACGCTGATGTTCGGGTTTTAAAAGCGCTTGATGTTGGTGCTGTCCATGCATGCTTGTAAGATATTCTCCCACCGCACGTAGCTGTTGCAGAGAAACTAATCGGCCATTAATCGTGGCCTTGGAAGGGCCCTCTCGGTAAATGATCCGTCGAATCACACAGGTCTGTTCTTCAGATTCCAGGCTTTGCGCTTGAAGCCAGGCCAGCACCAAGGGTAGGTGTTTAATATCGTAGAGGGCTTCGATTTCTGCCTTTTCAAAACCATGACGTATCATGTCTGAATCGGCCCGATCGCCAAGGAGCAGCCCCAGGGCTTCGATAAGCACCGATTTACCCGCACCTGTTTCACCGGTAAAGACGGTCATGCCCGGATAAAAATCCAGGTCTAAGGCCTCTACAACCGCTAAATGACGTACGGCAAGATGTTTTAACATAGGGATAGTGTCTCAGCCTTAGGGGCATTCGTGCAAGTAGGGGCCGGGTTCCACCCCTTGAATTCTTGTGGGATGCCCCCATCTGTGAAATCATAGTGCCTAAGTTAGATTTTGTTTTCTGACTTATTTTTTAGACCAGAAACTGGGAGAGACCCGTGAGCACACAAGAATCGGAAGAATTGGCTTCGAAGCTAGAAGCCGCTGCAGAGGACCTGAATGCAGGGCAGGCACAGAGCCTTGAAGCCCAACAGAGTGCTTTAGAAGAAGCAAAGCATAAGGCTTCAGAAAACTGGGATTTATTTTTAAGGGCGAGGGCTGAGGGTGATAACATTCGCAGACGCGCGGTGCTGGATGTAGAAGCTGCACATAAGTATGGGATCGAAAAATTTGCCCGAGAGCTTTTGGGTGTGGTAGACAGTTTAGAACAGGGTCTAACCATGACGGCCACTTTGGGCTTAGAACAAGGAAGTGTGCAATCGCTCAGAGAGGGGGCAGAATTAACGCATAAAATGCTCCTGAGCCTATTGGAAAAATTTGGCATTCAAGCGCTCGATCCTGTAGGTGAGGCTTTTGATCCCGAAAAACATGAGGCTTTATCGACACAGCCAGATGCCAGTGTAGAGCCTAATCAAGTTTTGATAGTCTTACAAAAGGGTTATAGCTTGCATGATAGATTGCTGCGCCCCGCGCGGGTGATTGTTTCGCGTAAACCCGAAGAGAATGCATAAATTTTTATTGTTTATTGAGAAAGGAGATTTAAGATGACGATTATTGGTATCGATTTAGGCACCACCAACTCGTGTGTGGCGGTGATGGAAGGTGGGGTTGCTAAAGTTTTAGTGAATAGTGAAGGCAATCGTACCACGCCCTCTGTGGTCGCTTTTCCGACCGATCCAAACAATAAAGAAAAAATGGTCGGGGATTCTGCGAAGCGCCAAGCGGTAACGAATTCCAAACAGACCTTCTATGGCGTGAAACGATTGATCGGTCGTAAATATGACGATCCTGTGGTGGGTAAAGATAAGGATATTGTGCCTTATCCTATTGTGCGTGCAGATAATGGAGATGCTTGGTTAGAGGCCAATGGACAAAAAATGGCCCCTCAGCAAATTTCTGCAGAAGTCTTAATCAAAATGAAAAAGACGGCTGAAGATTATTTGGGTAAACCGGTCACAGAAGCGGTGATTACGGTGCCGGCTTATTTTAACGATTCTCAGCGTCAGGCGACCAAGGATGCAGGTCGTATTGCCGGTTTGGAAGTGAAACGTATTATTAATGAGCCTACCGCAGCAGCACTAGCCTTTGGTATGGATAAGCAAGAAGGGGATATGACCATCGCAGTCTACGATCTAGGCGGTGGAACCTTCGATATTTCTATTATTGATATTGCTGTGGTAGACGGCGAGCATCAATTTGAGGTCTTGGCTACCAATGGCGATACTTTCTTGGGCGGCGAAGATTTCGATCTGCGTTTAATGGATTATTTAGTCAATGAATTCCAGCGAGAAGCAGGGGTTAATTTAAAAAATGATCCGATTGCTTTGCAGCGTTTAAAAGAAGCTGCCGAGCGGGCTAAGATTGAATTGTCTTCTCGAGAACAAACGGAAGTGAATTTACCCTATGTGACGGCCGATGCCAGTGGTCCCAAGCATATGAACATCAAGATTAATCGGGCCAAATTAGAATCACTAGTGGAAGACTTAATTGCTAGAACGGTTGAGCCTTGTAAAGTTGTGCTTAAAGATGCTGGAAAATCGGCTGCTAATATTGATGCCGTTATTCTAGTGGGTGGTCAGACCCGTATGCCTAAAGTGCAAGAAACGGTGAAGAACTTTTTTGGCAAAGAACCCCGTAAAGATGTGAATCCTGATGAAGCTGTTGCGATTGGTGCTGCCATTCAGGGTGGTGTTTTATCAGGTGATGTGAAGGATGTGTTGTTGTTGGATGTTACGCCCTTATCCTTAGGGTTAGAAACCTTAGGGGGGGTGATGACCAAATTGATTGAGAAAAATACGACCATCCCCACCAAGAAAACACAGACTTTTTCCACTGCGGCCGATGGCCAAACAGCGGTCACCATCCGTGTTTTCCAAGGTGAACGTGAACAAGCCGCAGCCAATAAGCTTTTAGGGCAATTTGATCTGTCGGATATTCCAGTCGCACCCCGTGGTACCCCACAAATTGAAGTCGCTTTTGATATCGATGCCAATGGTATTTTAAGCGTTTCAGCCAAAGATGTGGCCAGTGGTAAAGAGCAGAAAATTGTAATCAAAGCCTCCAGTGGTTTAAGTGAAGAAGAAGTGAAACGTATGGTGCAGGATGCCGAGGCTCATGCAGAAGAAGACCGTCAATTCCAGGCCTTGGTATCTGTGCGTAATCAAGCCGATGCAATGATCCATGCCACTGAAAAATCGCTCAAAGAAATGGGCGATAAAGTAAGTGCCGAAGAGCGTGATAGTATTACGGCCGCCATAGCCGATCTCAAAGAAACGCTGAAGTCCAATGATAAGGAAATGATTGAGCAAAAAACAGAAAGTCTAACGGCGGCTTCTGGAAAGATGGCCGAGCGTCTTTATGCAGCAGGTCAGGCACCGGGTGCAGAACAAAACGATCAGGCCACAGGTACAGAGAGTAGCGCTTCAGCTGCCGATAAAAATACGGTAGATGCAGAGTTTGAGGAAGTCAAGGAGCATAAATCCTAATGGCCAAACAGGATTACTATGTCCTTTTAGGTGTAGACCCTCAGGCAAGCGAAGCGGATATTAAAAAAGCCTATCGAAAGCTTGCGATGAAGCATCATCCCGATCGTAATGCGGGGAATAAAGCGTCGGAGGAACATTTTAAGGCGGTGAGCCAGGCCTACGAAGTGCTCTCTAATCCGCAGAAACGTGCCGCTTATGATCAATTCGGGCATGCGGCTGTCGATGGTTCTGCTGGGGCAGGTCCACAAGGTGGGGCTGCAGGGGTTGATCTAGGCGATATTTTTAGCAGTATCTTTGGCGATCGATTTGGCGGTGGTGGTGGTGCAAGCCGTGGCGCACGTAGCCATGGTATACAAGGTGCTGATCTAGGTTATGTACTAGAGCTATCACTGGAAGAGGCCGTGCGTGGTAAAACCACGGAAATCCAAGTCTCTACGTGGATAGGCTGTGATCCCTGCAAAGGATCGGGTGCCAAACCGGGCACACAGCCTAAAACCTGTACAACCTGTGGTGGTGCAGGACAAGTACGTGTTCAGCAAGGCTTTTTTAGCATCCAGCAAAACTGTCCGCATTGTCAGGGACGGGGTAAAATGATTGGCGATCCTTGTACCCAATGCCGTGGTCAAGGTCGAAGCAAAGATCGCAAAAAATTATCGGTGCGGATCCCCCCGGGTGTTGATGAGGGGGATAGAATTCGTTTAAGTGGAGAAGGCGAGGCGGGCGCTCAGGGCGGATCGGCGGGCGATCTGTACGTGGAATTTCGTATTAAACCCCATCCTATTTTTACCCGTGAGGGGATCCATCTACACTGTGAAGTGCCCATTAGCTTTGCAACAGCAGCGCTAGGGGCAGATGTGGATGTGCCTACTTTAGAAGGCAGATTAAAACTCAAGATCCCTGCAGGTACCCAAAGTGGTCAGACTTTTAGGTTACGTGCTAAGGGCGTTAAATCGATACGCGGGGAAGGTCCGGGCGATCTATTTTGCAAAGCGATTCTAGAAACACCGGTTCATTTAAGTAAACGACAAAAAGAACTATTCACCGAGCTGGATGAAACGCTCAGCACGATGACCGAACATGCGAAGGATCATCATCATCCCCGCAGCAAGTCTTGGTTTGAACGTCTGAAACACTTTTTTGACGAGACATGATGATTATATAAGCTGTCCTCAGGGTGATTCCTTCTCCCGATTGCGGGAGAAGGTGGCCCGCAGGGCCGGATGAGGGTTAAACAGGAGAGGGAATGAAACCAATTCATATTGCACTCAGTGGATCCAAAGGCCGTATGGGGCAGTGTGTGCAAGAGGCTGTCTCCCAAAATACCCAGTATGTGCTATCAGCCGAATTTTTTACGGCACAAAGCGATAGGGAGCGTGCACAAGCGCTAGAAAATCCTATTGATGTATGGGTGGATTTTTCTAATCCCACTGCGAGCCTTCTGTATTGTGAGCTATGTCGCAAAAACGGCTGGAAGATGGTGATTGGTACCACGGGGTTTTCAGAGGCTCAAAAAGCCCTTATTGTAGAAGCTGCTAAAGAGATACCAATTGTTTTAGCCCCTAACATGAGTATTGGTAATGCCCTTATGCTAAAGATATTAGCGATCTTAGGGCAATCTACCATAGATTGTGATGTGGGTATTATTGATGTCCATCATAAACATAAAAAAGATGCACCCTCGGGTACTGCTTTGGCCATGGCGAAGGTTATAAATGCAGCAAAACCTACAGGTGGTATGCATGCCGATATCGTTTCCTTACGTTTAGGTGAATCGATAGGCGAGCATCAAGTTCTTTTTGCATTGAAGGATGAATCGATCAACATTACACATACCGTGCATCATCGTAAGGTATTTGCAGAAGGTGTTTTAAAAGCTGCAGCCTGGCTCATGAATATTCAAAAGCCAGGTTTATATGGTATGCAGGATGTACTGAATATCTAGAGATACTTTCATTCAATGAGAGTAAAACTAGCATGTCAGATCTTATAATCCTATGGACTACTTACTAGCTCCTGCTAACTGCAAATCTAAATCCCCATCTTTTACAGAAACACTGACTTTTCCACCACCCGAGGCTAAGCTACCAAATAATATCTCATTTGCCAGTGGTTTTTTGAGTTTATCACGGACTAATCGGGCCATAGGACGTGCGCCCATGAGCTTATCATAGCCATGAAGACCTAACCAATCTCGTCCCTCTTTGTCGACTTCTAAGACTATATCCTTTTCACCTAAGCGTGCTTGTAATTCGGTGAGAGATTTTTCTACAATCAAGGCAATGGCCTCTTGTGTGAGTGGTTTAAATTGAATAATCGCATCTAAGCGGTTTCTAAATTCAGGCGGAAAGCGTTTTTTAATAGCACCTAGGCCATCGGAAGCATGATCCTGTTGGGTGAAGCCCATCGAAGAACGATTCATATCTTCTGCACCCGCATTGGTCGTCAGTACTAGAATAACTTGTCTAAAATCTGTTTTGCGTCCATTGCTGTCGGTAAGAAAACCATGATCCATCACTTGGAGCAGTAGATTGTAAACATCGGAATGTGCTTTTTCAATTTCATCGAGTAGCAGTACACAATGGGGATGTTTATTCACTTCATCGGTTAATAAACCACCCTTGTCAAAACCCACATAACCAGGCGGGGCGCCAATTAGGCGAGAGACGGTATGGTTTTCCATATATTCGGACATATCAAAACGTACTAGATCAATACCCATTAATAAGGCCAGTTGTCTTGTAACTTCAGTTTTCCCCGTGCCTGTGGGGCCTGCAAACAGAAAAGAAGCGACGGGTTTTCCAGGATCGGCTAAACCCGACCGACCCACTTTTATAGCGTCTGCCAATACCGATACTGCTTCATCTTGGCCAAAAATAACCAATTTTAAATCACGTTCCAAATGACGTAAAACGGTTTTATCTGAAGTGGATACCGATCGCTCGGGGATCCGTGCCATTTTTGCAACAATACGTTCCATATCGGATACACCAATCATTTTTTTACGTTTGTTGGGTGCTAGCAACCGTTGGTAAGAACCCGCCTCATCAACGATATCAATGGCTTTATCGGGTAAGAAGCGATCGGAGATATAGCGGTTGGCCATTTCAGCTGCGGCACGTAGTGCTGCACAGGAATATTTAACGCCATGATAACTTTCAAAACGCTCTTTGAGTCCTTTTAGTATGCCTACCGTTTGTTCGACAGAAGGTTCGGCCACATCGACTTTTTGAAAGCGTCGCACGAGCGCACGATCTTTTTCGAAAATGCCCCTATATTCCTGAAAAGTAGTAGAACCTATACACTTTAAATCACTCGACGCCAAGAGGGGTTTAAGAAGATTAGAAGCATCCATCACACCACCCGATGCGGCACCTGCGCCAATAATGGTATGAATTTCATCGATAAATAAAATCGCACCCACCTCGCGTTTTAATTGTTGTAACAGAGCCTTGAAGCGTTTTTCAAAATCGCCTCTGTATTTAGTGCCTGCCAACAAGGCTCCCAAATCGAGCGAATAAATCGTGCTGTTTTTAATCGCATCGGGCACTGTACCTTCGACAACGGCTTTGGCCAAACCTTCTACAATGGCTGTTTTACCAACACCAGCCTCACCTACAAATAGAGGGTTGTTTTTACGTCTGCGACAAAGAATTTGAATGGTTCTGTTAATTTCATCATCCCGACCCACGAGTGGATCAATTTTCCCCATTTTCGCTTGATGATTTAAATTAACCGCATAGCTCTCTAAAGGACTTCGTGCAACAGCATCGGGCGCATTCTCTTCTTCTTGCATAGGGTTAATGTCTAAATCCATCGGTTCTTCAAAACGATGAATACCTTGTGCAATATGGTTTAAGATATCTATGCGATTGATATTTTCTTTTTTTAAGAAATAAACAGCTTGGCTATCTTGTTCGCTAAAAATAGCTGCCAGCACATTGGCACCCGTGACTTCTTCTTTGCCGGAGGATTGTACATGGAACACAGCGCGTTGTAAGACACGCTGAAAGGCCAAGGTAGGCTGGGTTTCACGATGCACTTCATGGCCGGGAATCAGGGGGGTTGTTTCATCGATAAAAGCCACGAGGTTCAGTCGTAGATTCTCTATATTGCCACGACAGGCCTTTAAAATCTCAAAAACTGTTGTATTATCCAGTAAACTTAAAAGTAAATGTTCTACTGTCATAAATTCATGTTGTTTATCCCGTGCATTTTTAAAGGTAAGATTGAGTGTATTTTCCAATTCTTTACTCAACATAAGGTCCAATCTCCTTGATTTTATCTATGAGGGTCAATCATCCAGTATTCTGAGGCCCCATTCTTTCAAGGCCCATACTTCAATGGTAGTCAATATTTAATGAACTGCTTCATTTTTCAAAACTTGACAGGTCTATAAATAGGGTCAACATTAATAAATAGTCATTATGTAGGGAAGGGTGGAATGGCGACGACAGGTGTTGTCAAATGGTTTAATAATCAGAAAGGCTTTGGTTTTATATGCCCCATTGACGGTGGCGAAGACATTTTTGCCCATTTTTCTGCAATTGTCATGGAAGGCTATAAAAGCCTGAAGGCGGGTCAAAGCGTTCTATTTGAAGTCGAAACAGGGCCTAAGGGTCTGCATGCCATAAATATTGCTATAAATGCGCAATAAGCGCTGCTGCAAAAGCTGAAGTACTCAATAGAGTGGCTCCTTTCATGAGACGTTCCAGATCATAGGTAACGGTTTTTTCTAGAATGGTCGCTTCCATAGCACGCATGATGCGATCCGCCGCCTCATTCCAGCCTATATGTAAGAGCATCATCTGTGCTGAAAGAATGAGGGAGCTGGGATTCGCACGGTTAAGGCCGGCATGTTTGGGGGCTGTGCCATGGGTAGCCTCAAATAAGGCAATATTATCCGAAAGATTAGCGCCGGGTGCCATACCGATACCGCCTACTTGTGCGGCCAATGCATCCGATAAATAATCGCCATTCAAGTTAAGGGTTGCAATGACGCTAAATTCTCTGGGACGTAACAAAATTTGTTGAAAAAAAGCATCGGCAATCATATCGTTTATCACGATGGGTTGGCCATTTTTAGGATTGCGTAGTGTATGCCATGGCCCTCCTTCTAGCGGTGTTGCACCAAAGGCTTCTCGGGCCAGTTCATAACCCCATTCTTTAAAGGCCCCTTCGGTAAATTTCATAATATTACCCTTATGCACAAGGGTGACCGTGGGACAGCCATGATCAATAGCATATTGTATGGCCTGGCGTATGAGGCGCTGGCTGCCGTTTTTAGATACGGGTTTGATGCCAATGCCACAATGATCGGGAAAGCGGATCTGGGTGACATGCATGGTTTCTTGCAAAAATCGAATGACCTGTTTAGCCTCTATGCTGTCCGCAGCCCACTCAATACCTGCATAAATATCTTCGGCATTTTCTCTGAAGATAACCATATCCACAGCCTCGGGTTCTTTCACAGGACTCGGGGTGCCTTGTAAGTATCGTATGGGCCTTAAACAGGTGTATAAATCTAATTGTTGACGTAAGCTCACGTTGATGGATCGGATCCCTCCACCGACGGGGGTCGTTAGAGGACCTTTGATAGCGACTAAAAACTGTTTAAGGGCATCGAGAGTCTCTCCCGGTAGAAAAGTAGTCGCACCATAGTGTTGTGTGGCTTTTTCACCTGCATAAATTTCCATCCATGCAATAGCCCGCTTACCCTCATAAGCCTTCAGAACGGCCGCATCCACAACCTGTTTCATCGCAGGGGTGATATCAATACCAATGCCATCACCCTCTATATAGGGAATAATGGGACGATTGGGAACCTCAAGCTTACCCTCTTTATTCAGGGTAATGGCGCTACCTTCTGTAGGAACAACGATGTTTTGATAATGCATAAAACCCCTCTTAATCCTGGTATGATAGCCTTTATTGACTATTTGGGCATCTACCTATTTCTACACTATGCTCTTATAATAGCGTTGAAAAATGTTTTGGGGCGAGATTGATCGATGTTGTTTAAAAAAATATTAATAGGTTTGGTTGTTGGTCACTCTTTGGTGTTCATCGATAAAAGCCATGCAAGCAGCGAATCGACCTGGCGATCAGAACGGGCCCTATTCGTAGAAGCTGAAAGAAGTCTGCAGCAACGACACTGGGATCGCTATCATCCACTCAAAAAACGCCTAAGCCATTACCCTTTATTGCCTTACTTGCTCTATGCAGAGTATGAACAGGGCCTTGCAACCTTAAGTCCAGAGGCCTTTTACGATTATTTACAAAAATACTCAGATACCCCTTTGGCTGAACAATTAAGAGTGCGCTGGCTACAACAGAAGGCCAAACAAGAAAATTGGCAGGCCTTTTTAAGTGCCTATGAGCCGACCGAGGATCTTTCTTTACAATGCCATTATTTATGGGCTTCGCTACAGACGGGCAAAGACCCTTCTATGGTTTTCAAGCAGATTGCCACACTCTGGATGCGTGGTAAAGGTGTGCCTAAAAGTTGTGAGGCAGTCTTTGAAGTTTTTGAAAAAAGTGGGCATGTGACACGTCCCATGGCTTGGCAACGGGTTAAATTGCTTATACAAGAAGGGCAAAACACGCTCGCACGTAAAATGCGTATTCATTTACAACGTTCAGAAATGGCCTTGGTTGAATTATGGATGATGGTGCGTCACAACCCTATGCTCGTGACCCAAGCACGCTATTTTCAGCCTAAACATCCAGCCCATTTAGAAATGCTTGTGGATGGTGTTTCATTAATTGCCAAGGATAAACCTTCGGTCGCCATTCGTATTTGGCAGCAGATAAGTACACAGTATCCTTTTACAGAACGTCATTGGGGCTTGGTTGTGCGTGCCATTGGTCTGCGTTATGCGGCAGACAAACACGTTGATGCCGAGAAATGGCTTAGCCGCGTACCAGCCATTTACACCAATGAGGCGGTGAATGAGTGGCGTGTGCGCACGGCACTTTTTAAAGAAGATTGGCCACAAGCGATTCATTGGATAAACCATTTGCCAGCCGATTTAGCAAAAAAAGAAGAATGGCAATATTGGCATGGGCGTGCTTTAGAGCGGGTGAATCATAGGGAGGCTAGCCAGCAGATTTTCGGAAGATTATCACACCTGCGATCTTATTATGGGCTTCTAGCGAGCCATCAATTATTGAAACCCTATTCTGTTCACCACCAAAAATTATCGGTTTCAAAGGATTTAGTGGCTAGTTTGAGTACGCGCACTGCGATCCTTCGAGCCCGTGAGCTTCATTTTCTCAAGCGTCATGACAAAGCACGTGCACAGTGGCGCCATGAAACACGTCGTATGAGCGATCAAGAAAAACATGCCGCAGCTTTTTTAGCCCTACGTTGGGAGCAGCCTAATTGGTCTATTTTAGCGCTGGCCGCTGCCAACCATCAAGATGATTTATCTTTACGTTTTCCCATTGTGTATGGCGTGAAAATTTTTGAAGAGGCGCAACGCAATAAAATTGATCCTGCTTGGATTTTAGCGGTTGCCCGCCAAGAAAGTGCTTTTGTATCGCATGCAAAATCGACAGCAGGCGCCTTGGGTGTGATGCAGCTTATTCCGAGCACCGCACAAATGGTCGCTAAAAAAAGAAATCTGGCCTTTGCGGGAGAATCCACTTTATTAGAACCCCATAGCAATATACAGTTGGGTAGTGGTTATTTAAAAATGATGCTTGAAAAACACCAGGACAACTCTATTCTCGCAACGGTGGCTTACAATGCAGGTCCAGGTCGTATTCGTCAATGGTTGCCAACCTATGATATGGCAGCCGATCTGTGGATTGAAACAATCCCTTATAAGGAAAGTCGTGATTATATAAAAAATATTTTAATTTACACGGCTGTTTATCAAGAAATGTTAGGTGGAAAATCGAATATGGCGCGCTACATGCGTTATATTCCAAGTCAAAAAACGTTAATGGCTTCTATAAAGGATCTTAAAAAAAATGCACATGAGTAATAGCGTATCGAAGAAAAAACCGCCCATGGTCGCCCCTTTATTAAAAGAGGGCTTGTTTCACTTTCATGATTTAGAGGAGGCCTATGCTTTAGCCAATTTTTTAGCAGAAGCCTGTCCTAATGCACGATTGGCCATATTGGGCATTACGGAAATATTAGTGAATGCTTTGGAACATGGTAATTTAGGTATTACCTTTGAAGAAAAATCCGCATTACACTTGGCAGATGAATGGTTAGAAGAAATTAATAGACGTTTAAACTTGCCTGAACACAGTGGGCAATGGGTGAGCGTGCATTTTCAAAGAACGAAAAGTGAAATAACTTTGGTGGTGACCGATCAAGGCAAAGGTTTTGATTGGAGAAAATACCAGACATTTGATTCTGAAAATAAATTGCGTCAGCACGGGCGTGGTATCTTAGTGGCCAAGCATTTTGCCTTTAAAGCCCTTCGTTATTCCGAAAAAGGTAATGAAGTAACCTGTGTGATTGATTGCGAAAAAGTAGTGTAAAATATCCTATGTTAGAATATACATATCATCGAGACCCCAAGACACAGGCAGAGTGGATAGAAACCGAGCTGCGTGGTAGAGAACTATTATCCAGTGGATTGCTGAATAAGGGCACAGCTTTTAGTGAAGAAGAAAGAATGCATTTGGGCCTTATTGGAAAATTGCCTTTTAGCATCGAAAATATCGAAGAGCAACTGCTAAGATCGTATGAGCAATATCAACAGTATGACTCTTACTTGCAGAAATATGTTTATCTCAATAATTTGCGTGATAAAAATGAAATTTTATTTTACCGCTTAATTATGCAACATATGTTAGAAATGATACCGATTATCTACACGCCCGTTGTGGGAGAGGCTGTACGATTGTTCCATCGAGAATTTCGCCAGTCGCGAGGCTTATATATTGCTTATCCCGATCAAGATAAAATAGAAGCCATCCTAAAAAATCGTACACATCCTCATATTAGCGTCAGTGTTGTAACGGATGGAGAGCGTGTTTTAGGTATTGGCGATCAAGGCGCCGGCGCTATTTATATACCGATAGCTAAGCTTACCCTCTACAGTTTAGGGGGTATTGATCCTTATTGTACCCTGCCTATTGTTTTAGATGTTGGCACCAACAATGAAAAACTTTTAAACGATCCTTTTTATCTGGGGTGGCGACATCCTCGTGTTCAAGGCAAAGATTATGATATTTTTATTGAAAAATTCGTTAGTGCTTTCAAAAAGCAAATGCCCAATACTTTTTTGCATTGGGAAGATTTTGGACGAGACAATGCCCGTCGTGTTTTAGAAAAATATCAGAATACACTCTGTACTTTTAATGGTGATATGCAAGGTACATCGGTTGTGGCAATGGGTGCCTTGCTTACAGCCATGCATCGAATAGGTGCTAAGCTTCGTGATCAACGTGTTGTAATTTTAGGGGCTGGTACTGCAGGGGTAGGTATTGCCGATCGTATTAAAGATGCCATGATACGAGAGGGTAGTACGGTAGCTGCGGCAGAAGAAAAGATCTGGTTGGTTGATCGTCAAGGTCTTTTAACCGATCGGAGCCAAGATATCCAATCTTTTCAGAGGTCCTATCTTAAAAAAGGCAGTCCTGAACAATCTTTTGAAGCGGTGATGCAAAGCGTAAAACCGAGTGTTTTAATAGGTTGCTCAACAATGCGTGGGGCTTTTACAGAATCTATTATTCGTACGATGGCTCTAACACATAATCGACCTATTATTTTCCCTCTTTCTAATCCTACAGAACAATCGGAGGCTAAGCCTTCGGATTTATTAGCCTGGACAGAAGGGCGTGCTTTAATTGCCACAGGTAGTCCTTTTC
>CAMCTX010000009.1 GCA_945878715.1 Legionella genomosp. 1
AAAGAAAATTTTTCGCACGCTATAATGGAGCAACCGAAATCTGTTAATTTAACCAAACCATGGTTATCAACTAAAATATTGGATGGCTTTAAATCCACATATATTATGTTATTACTATGTAATGCATAAAGACCCTCGCAGATTCTTAACGAGACATAGATCCTGTCAAAATTCGTCAGGCTTTTTATTATTTCCAGGGATAAAAATCCTTTTTGAGCATATTCTAAAACAATCCAAAAATGGTTCGTTTTATAAGATTCCTCATTACCATCATCTTGAATACAATCATAACAATAGCCATAGCAAGCTATAAGACTTGAATCTACAGCATAATAGGGATCGATAAGTTTTTTTGAATCGGGCGTTACACGACAAATAAAATGATCTAATATTTCAACCTCATTCAAAAAATGGCTGATTGATAATTCTGGAGACAAGCCTTGAAAAAAGATTTTTTTAACAACCACTTCAACTGAAATAGGTATAACGACTGGATTAAGATATTTTTCTTCTACTACTTCGTGATTATTTTCGTGATATCCACGCTCTTCTAATGCTATTGGTATCTCTAAGTAATATCGGTGTACACTACCAGAAGCACCAGAACTTAAACAACCGTCTTCTTCAGATTCTCCAACCGGCTTTAAATCTGAGCGCGATAATCGAGGGAGTTTAAATTTTGAAACATAATTCGCAATAAATGCATCAAGGTTGTTTTCTATATCACTGGGAAAAAGATTTGGAGCGCTTCTGAACATCGCTTCGATCTCCTTATCGCTTCGCTAGCACCTATATCCTTTCATTCAGACAATCAATCCTCGATATCGAAGTCATCCTCTTCTAGATCATCGGCATCAACATCAGCCTGATCATCATCCATCATGCCCTGTTCTTGTGCTTGCTCCACAGGCATAGCATAGGGTTTAGGCAATTCCTCTAACCTTGACATCAAGGCATAACAAAGCGCTTCGGTACCCACGCGCTGTAACCCTGAAATAGAAAACACAGGCCCTTTCCAATCGACCGCCGATACAATTTCTTGTACCTTGGCCTCTCTCTCTTCTTCAGGCAACATATCTAGCTTATTCAAGACCAACCACTGCTCTTGTTCGGCCAAATCTGGACTATAAGCTTTGAGTTCTTCGAGGATAATATGAATGCCTTCAATCGGATCGCGCAGATCCATAGGTGCAACATCCACCAAATGTAACAATAAACGCGTTCTAGATAAATGCTTTAAAAAACGCAGGCCCAAACCCGTGCCAACGGATGCCCCTTCAATAATACCCGGAATATCGGCCATCACAAAACTACGGCCAGCGTCCACACGCACCACACCCAAATTAGGATACAAGGTGGTAAAGGGGTAATCGGCCACTTTGGGCGTTGCGGCCGAAACCGCGCGAATAAGCGTCGATTTACCAGCATTGGGAAAACCCAATAAACCGACATCGGCTAATAATTTGAGCTCTAAACGCAAGCGTCTTTCATCGCCTAAACGACCCTTGGTAATTTTACGGGGTGATTGATTACGACTGCTTTTAAAGCGCTTGTTCCCAAAACCATGAAAGCCGCCTTTGGCAACCAGTAACCGTTGTCCAGCCACCAAGAAATCGCTAAGCTGCTCGTTTGTCTCGCTATCCCATACCACTGTGCCAAGGGGTATTTGGAGGATTAGATCTTCACCGGCTCTGCCCGTACATTCAGACCCCATACCACTGCGGCCCCCGGGTGCTCTAAAGTGTTGGTGAAAACGATAATCAACCAGGGTATTTAGATCGGGATTGGCTTCTAGGTAAATGGAACCACCATCGCCACCATCACCACCATTAGGACCACCAAACTGGACAAATTTCTCGCGCCTAAAACTTAAACAGCCGTCGCCGCCCTTGCCAGCTTGTACGGTAATAGTCGCTTCATCAACAAATTTCATGGATAGTCGCCAGGCAGAACGCCGTTATGAAGAATGAACGAGCCCGGTGATACATCAGACTGTACAACGATAATCAGGCTTGTGCAGCCTGTGGAATAATATTGACGTAAGAACGATTTTTGGGTCCTTTCACACAGAAATGAACAAAGCCTGCCACCTTTGCAAAAAGCGTATGATCTTTACCCATACCGACGTGCATACCAGGATGTACCTTCGTACCACGTTGTCGAATAATGATATTGCCCGGTATAACGGATTCCCCACCAAAACGTTTAACGCCTAGACGCTTTGATTCAGAATCACGACCGTTTCGTGTACTACCACCCGCTTTCTTAGATGCCATCTCTAACCCCTTCGCCTAGACTTAGGCTACCTGTATTTCAGTAATTTTGAGTTCTGTATACCACTGTCGATGCCCCATACGTTTCATATGATGCTTACGACGTTTCATTTTGATAATCCTGATTTTCTCTAAACGATCCTGTGTGACCACTTCGGCCTTCACCACCACGCCTGCCACATAAGGGGCACCAATACGAATGGTTTCACCATCAGATACCATCAGTACCTGATCGAATGTCACAGAGTCCCCAAGTTCTAAAACTAGCTTTTCTACCTTAAGTAACTCGCCAGCCCGAACCCGGTGCTGCTTACCACCACTTACGATGACCGCATGCATCATGAGAACACTCCAAACCATTGAAAGAAGAATGGGGCATGGTACGTGAAAAAGGCCGTGTACGCAAGCTGTTGATAGATACCATCCTAAGGCAGTATATTCACGCTTGATCGAACGAGAGCAGACCATGACATTTAAAGCTATTCAAGATCCCGTGCGGGATGATTTTCAGGCCATGAAAGTGCTAATCACTCGGGCTTTCAACTCCAGATCACCGCTGATCGAGACTATAGGGCAGCACATCCTCAATAATAGTGGTAAGTGCCTAAGACCGCTGCTGCTATTGTTAAGCAGCCAAGCCTGCGGCTATACGGGCGATCGTCATATTAAAGCTGCAGCCCTGATTGAACTCCTTCACACCGCCACATTGTTACACGATGATGTGGTTGATGATGCTGAGGTACGACGCGGCCAAAAAACAGCCAACGCCCTGTGGGGTAATGAAGCCGCTATCTTAGTGGGTGATTTTCTCTATGCCAAAGCCTTTCAATTATTATTAGATGTTGGGCACTCTGCAATCATGGCCCTATTGGTCAATACGACCCAACAAATGGCCGAAGGTGAGGCGCTACAACTCTTAGGACGTCGTCAACTCCAAACCCAAAAAGCGGATTATCTTGAAATTGTACAAGCCAAAACCGCAAAACTCTTTGAAGCCTGTGCCCATATGGGCGCCCTCTTAAGCCATGCCCCCCCCGCCATTGAACAAGCCATGCGTGACTATGGCTTGCATCTGGGTACAGCCTTTCAGCTGATGGACGATGTCATGGATTATGAAGCCGATCCTGCACAAACAGGGAAGGATCTGGGTAATGATTTCATGGAAGGTAAAATGACACTGCCCCTTATCTATGCACTCCAACGGGGGAGCCCGGAACAAGTAGCAACACTCACACAGGCTATCCAGCAACAGCCTTTTCAGCCCCAAACCTTTGGCGTGGTCTTGGCCATTTTACAAGCAACCGGCGGATTGAAGGATAGCAAGGCACTGGCGATTGCTGAACTCGATAAGGCCAAGCAAGCGCTATGCGCGGTGCCTGAGTCATCATACAAAGAGGCCCTGATGCTGCTCGCCGACTTTGTGCAGGATCGTGGGCATTGAGTTTTAAGTCTTTTTTCTTTATCGTGCTCGTAGTCGGGGTGTAGCTCAGCCTGGTAGAGCACTACCTTCGGGAGGTAGGGGTCGCAAGTTCAAATCCTGTCACCCCGACCAACGTTTGTGTTTGGCTAGAAACCCACAGCTAAATGTTTCTTAAAACACGTGGGTCCAACCCACACTCATCACCTTTGCGCTATTGCTAGCATCCATCATAAAATCACTGTTGGCTCTAAATTGTAGATTGGCGCCAAGTTGCATGTAGCGATAACTAAGATCTACAAAATTATCCCCAAAAATGCGCATCTTCACACCTGCACCCACTGCCATGGCGGGTTTAATAGGACTGTTGCTTTTAGAAGCCCCCGCAGAAGGCGCTGGTGTTAAGGTTGCCTTAATCGTGTACTTGGAAAGGCCTACACCACCACTCAGATAAGGTATAAAGGGCGTCTGATTGGTAAAATCATAATAGGCATTCATCAAGACCGTACTACCTTTCAAGGTGGCATCTAACTTTTGAGCTGTAATCCCTGTACCTGTAAGAACAGGGCTAGCTGTGTAGCTAAGCGTCTTGCGACTCAGATATTCAAGATCGGCTCTAAACGCATTTGAAAACTGATAACCCAGGAGTAGACTAAAACTGCTTTGCTTGGCGGAAACACTCTTGGTACTCACAATCCCTGTTTTGTTGACATCTGTAGATTTATTTCTAAAGGTTGTTAAAGCAAAGGGACCGCTGTTATACCGAAGACTACCGTAGAAACGTTGATCGGTACGCTTGGGCACCATGGCATTAAGCACAGCCTGCTCTTCTAAACTGATGGTTGAGCCCCCCGCGATAGCCTTATGAAAGGCTGTAGACTGTGCATTCCCATAAGGATCGATATTTGATTGATCGACCACAAGCGCTGTCGCCATACAGGGCACTATCGCTAATAAGCACGAAAAAAAACCTGTTTTTGTTACTCTCACTTGCATAAAGACTCCCTTTTATCAAGCATCGGCCAAGGACTGATCGACGCGTTCTCTCAGTTCTTTCCCTGGTTTAAAGTGTAAGACATAACTGGGTTTTTGATGCGCCACGGCACCGGTTTTAGGATTTCTAACAGAACGCGCCGCGCGCAGACGCAACACAAAACTACCAAAACCACGGACCTCCACACGCTGACCATTCAGTAGTGCTTCGATGATTTGCTCGAAGACTAGGCGTACACCGATGGCAATATCTTTCTCAAATAATTGCTTATTTTGCATCGCCAATGCTTTAATCAATTGAGAGCGTGTCACAGTGATCTCCAATCAGGGTTGATTCATCCTACAATACACCTCACCCTATGTATAGGGAGGGAATGTTTTAAATAGCTTGTTGTCTTACAAAATAAATTTCTACTTTGGATTGGACATTTAGGGATTCCTATCCTAGATTTAGTATTTGAACTTTTAGGGAAACTACGTGTAGTATGAATTTTCCACTTATCACTCGTTAAGCTTTATCAACGGGAGAAATTTTATGCCAAAGGACTGGGGACAATCGGTTGAAAACATGGAGCCCGTAGAGAGCATCCTGTTAGAAGAATTGGAAGAAAGCCCGGTTTTAGAAGCAGAAGCTCTAGAGGAAGTGGAGCTAGAAGCAGAAGTCCTGGTTGCAGAACTCAATTGGGATGCAGAACCAGAAGAACAACCCGTTGCACGACAGTCCCGAAAACAAGAAAGCGACCCAACCCAATTATACCTGATTGAAATTGGTGCCTCTCCCCTACTAAGTGCTGAAGAAGAAGTTTTTTATGCACGCCGTGCCCGCCAAGGCGATGAGGATGCCCGTAACCATATGGTCAAATGCAATCTGCGCTTGGTAGTGAAGATTGCACGTCGTTATCTGAATCGTGGCCTGGCACTCTTGGATCTGGTCGAGGAAGGCAACCTAGGCCTTATTAGAGCTGTAGAGAAATTCGATCCCGAACGCGGCTTTCGTTTTTCGACCTATGCGACCTGGTGGATCCGACAGAATATTGAACGGGCCATTATGAACCAAACGCGTACGATTAGACTGCCCATCCATATCATCAAAGAGCTGAATGTCTATCTGCGTAAAGCGCGTGAGCTTACCCAAGATCTGGATCATGAACCCACCTATGAAGACATTGCAAAGGCTCTAGATAAAGAACCTGCTGCTGTAAACCGTGTTCTTCGACTGAATGAGCGCACCTTATCGGTGGATACCCCCATGGGAGACGATACCGATAAGCCTTTACTCGAAGCGCTGGCCGACCATCAAAATGAAGGTCCTGCCGAAATCTTAGAAGAAAAGAATATGCGTAATCGGCTGGAAGAATGCTTAGGTCTCTTGAATGAGAAACAGCGTTCTATCTTGCTGCGGCGTTTTGGTTTACGAGGCTTTGAGGAATCCACCTTAGAAGAAGTCGGTATGGAAGTGGGTCTTACCCGAGAACGGGTACGACAAATCCAAGTAGAAGCGCTGAAATTATTACGCTCCATTATGGAAGAACGTGGTATAGAAGCTAAGACTGTTTTTTATTGAAGCTGAGAAACCAAAGGAGATCGCTTGATGTCGCATACATTATTAGAAAGTCTAGAATCGAAGATTGACGCTATGCTTGAAAACATAGAGCTTTTAAAATTACAGGTTGAAGAACTTGAACAGTACAATGCACAATTACAACAGGAAAATAGCACACTCAAAGGTCATCAATCACAGTGGACACAGGGTTTGCAGACCTTAATCCACAAACTCGATACCGTACAGGCTGAACCACTGCTTAAAACTACGCGTGTGCCTGAACACGAAGTTTTTTAAGGACCGACGGTCTTTCCCCACACGATAAGTTTTTCCGAGTGCACACTCGGGGGCATACATCCCTGTATTCGACGATTAACCATCCCTGGAATCGACGCCCCTCTTGCACACTCGGAAAAACTTATTTCACAATGTACTGAGGTGCTATAAGTTATGCGTGACCACAGTGGTTTTTTTGATCGCTTATTGATTCCTTTTGATACAAGCTTAAAAAGCTTTTTTTCTGAACCCAGCGATGCAAAAAAAGCAGCGACCCTCATGCGCGTTAATCATACGGGTGAAGTTTGTGCACAAGCCCTCTACCGTGGACAAGCATTGGTTGCAAACAATCAGCCTTTGATCGAACACTTAAACCAAGCCGCCGATGAAGAACAAGTTCATTTGCAATGGTGTGGCGATCGCCTTCAAGAACTGGATAGTAAACCCAGTCTTTTAAATCCCTGTTTTGCAGCGGGATCTTTTGGCATAGGCATGATAGCGGGGCTTTGTGGTGAAGCACTCAGTTTAGGTTTTGTGGCCGAAACGGAGAAACAAGTAGGTCTTCATTTAGAAAAACACTTACAAGAAATGCCTAAAAGCGATGAGAGAAGCCGTGCCATCTTGCAACAAATGCAAAAGGATGAACAAAGACATGCAACCCAAGCCATTGCACACGGTGCAAAACCATTGCCGCAGATAGTGTGTGTGCTTATGAAAGGTTTATCGAAAGTGATGACAACGCTAACGCGTTATATTTAAGGAACCCTCATCCGGCCCTGCGGGCCACCTTCTCCCGCGAAGCGGGAGAAGGTATACCGTTTGTCCTGGTTTATTGCAATGATCCTTCTCCCGCTTCGCGGGAGAGGGAAAAGCACACTAAAGCGCAGCTTTGGTGGCTAGGGTGAGGGTCACATCATGTC
Organism: Legionella genomosp. 1; assembly: GCA_945878715.1. Lineage (GTDB taxonomy): Bacteria > Pseudomonadota > Gammaproteobacteria > UBA6186 > Azoamicaceae > CADEGZ01. Next base: position 7,423 of record CAMCTX010000009.1, read on the forward strand.
GCCCATTCCACCCATGCCTCCCATTCCGCCCATACCACCCATGCCGCCGCCACCGGCTGCACCACCGTCTTTATCAGACTTAGGCGCATCGGAGATGGTGCATTCTGTGGTAATAAGCAAGCCTGCTACAGAAGAGGCTTGTTGTAAGGCTGTACGGGTTACTTTGGTGGGATCCAAAATACCCATTTTAACCATATCGCCATATTCGGAGGTTGCAGCATTGTAACCGAAGTTACCCGTTCCCTCTTTCACACGTTGCAGCACCACTGCAGGCTCTGCACCCGCATTCAATACGATTTGACGTAAAGGTGCTTCTAAGGCTCTAAGGATAATGGCAACACCGTGATTTTGATCGTCGTTATCACCCTTCAATCCCTGTACCAAAGGAATGACACGCACCAAGGCCACACCGCCACCAGGTACCACACCTTCTTCAACCGCTGCACGCGTGGCATGCAAAGCATCTTCAACACGTGCTTTCTTCTCTTTCATTTCGGCTTCGGATCCGGCACCTACTTTGATAACGGCCACACCACCCGAGAGCTTTGCAATACGCTCTTGGATTTTTTCGCGATCGTAATCGGAGGTTGCGTCTGTTGATTGTTGTCGTAGTTGCAGCACACGTTTTTCAATCGTCGCATGATCACCCTTACCATCAATAATGGTGGTGTTTTCTTTGGTAACCAATACACGTTTGGCAGTACCCAGCACGTCAACCGTGGCACCCTCAAGCGTGAGGCCAATTTCTTCCGAAATCACAGTCGCTTTAACCAGTGTTGCAATATCTTCCAACATGGCTTTACGACGATCGCCCAAACCAGGAGCCTTGACAGCACATACTTTCACGATGCCGCGCATATTGTTAATAACCAAGGTTGCTAAGGCTTCGCCTTCAACATCTTCAGCAATAATAAATAGTGCCCGACCTGCTTTAGCCACCGCTTCCAAAATAGGCAACATCTCACGAATGTTCGCAATTTTCTTATCGATCACTAAGATAAAGGGATTATCCAGTTCACAGCTCATGTTTTGCTGATTATTCGCAAAATAAGGTGAGATATAACCGCGATCAAATTGCATACCTTCCACAAAAGATAGCTCATCGCTCAGGCCATTACCGTCTTCAACCGTAATCACACCCTCTTTACCCACTTTACCCATCGCTTCAGCAATAATATTACCGACGGATTCATCGGAATTAGCAGAAATGGTACCCACTTGGGCAATGGCTTTGCTGTCTTTGCAAGGCACCGATAATTTTTTCAATTCAGCCACAATCGCGGCAGTGGCTTTGTCCATACCACGCTTCAGATCCATAGGATTCATGCCAGCGGCCACAGCCTTATGGCCTTCCACTACAATGGATCGGGCCAAAACAGTTGCAGTCGTTGTACCATCGCCTGCATCGTCAGAAGTCTTGGAAGCAACTTCTTGCAGCATTTTAGCGCCCATGCCTGCTACACCATCCATTTCAAATTCTTTGGCAACCGACACACCATCTTTAGTAATGGTAGGGGCACCATAAGATTTTTGAATAATCACTGTGCGACCACGGGGGCCTAAAGTGACTGCTACTGCATCGGCCAAGCCTACAACGCCTCTTAATAAGGCATGTCGTGCTGCTTCACCATAAAGTAATTCTTTTGAAGCCATATTTATCTACTCCTCTGTATTCAATAATCAGTAATTAGTGTCCAACCACACCCAAAATGTCTTCTTCGCGCATAATCAGGAGATCCTGACCATCGACTTTCACTTCGGTACCGGAATACTTTCCAAAAAGCACTTCGTCTCCAGCCTTCAGATCGACCGGACGTAAGGTCCCGTTGTTATCGAGTTTACCGGGTCCTACAGCCAAGACAGTACCACGTTGTGGTTTGTCACCTGTTTCAGGGATCAGAATTCCCCCTGCGCTCACAGTTTCCACAATACGCTTAACGATCACGCGATCGTTGAGGGGACGAATTTTGAGTTCAGCCATCTTCTTTGCTCCTTAACCAAATAAGTTTTATACCTAAATCTTGCCGTGCATGGATTTAGCAACGGTGCCAAGCATATCATTGATGAACAAGCCTTGGCGAACTTGTAGATGGGGGCATCCCATGAAAATTCAAGGGCCACTCTTCACCGTCCCTGGAATCGACGCCCCTCGTCGATATTCGGAAAACCTATCGGACGAAACACTAATGGTCCATCATCCGGCTCTCGGCCGAAAAATTATCAAAGCGTGCATACTGACCCAAAAAAGTAAGACGTGTCATGCCAATAGGACCATTTCGTTGTTTGCCAATAATAATTTCCGCCGTCCCTTTATCGTTGGAGTCTTTGTTATAGACCTCATCCCTGTATACAAAGGCAATCAGATCGGCATCTTGTTCAATGGCACCGGATTCACGTAAATCGGACATCATAGGTCGTTTATCAGGACGTTGCTCTAAACTGCGATTGAGCTGTGATAAGGCAATCACCGGTACATTAAGCTCTCGCGCCAAAGATTTAAGCGAACGAGAAATTTCAGAAATTTCTGCAGCCCGATGTTCATTACGCCCAGGCACCCGCATCAATTGCAAATAATCGATCACAATCAGACCCAAGGAGCCTTGTTCGCGAGCAACTCGACGCGCACGGGCACGAATTTCTAGAGGACTCAAAGAACCGCTATCGTCAATTAATAATTTCTTCGCAGATAGCAGGCTAATAGCCGAAGAAAGTCTGGGCCAATCGGCCTCTTCTAATTGACCACTACGGATTTTTTGATGATCCACCCGCCCCATAGAAGCCAAAAGCCGCATGGCTAATAGATCGGCGGGCATTTCCATACTAAAAATGAGCACTGCGCTATCGGGGTTTTTCATGGCAGCATGCTCGGCAATATTCATAGCAAACGTGGTTTTGCCCATCGAAGGACGGCCTGCCACCACAATTAAATCGGAAGCTTGTAACCCACAGGTCAGCTTATCAAAATCGTTAAAGCCTGTGGAAATACCGGTAATAGAAGAACCTGAATGAAAGATGGTATCGATGCGATCAATCGTACGTGCCAGCACCGTTGCAATAGCTTGGGGGCCCGCTTGTACACTACGCCCGCCTTGTTCGGCAATGGCAAAAACTTTACGCTCTGCATCATCTAATAATTCTGAAGCGGGTCTACCCGCTGCATGAAAAGCAGACTCCGTAATTTCGCCGCCAATTTCAATGAGCCGACGCATAATAGAACGCTCGCGCACAATATCGGCATAGGCAACAATATTGGCCGAGGTGGGTGTGCTCTTGGCCAAATTGCCTAAATAGACAAGGCCTCCTACGGTATCGAGGGCATGCGATCCCTCTAGCGCTTCTGAAACAGTGATGATATCGATAGGTCGGGATTGTAAGGCTAGATCGGCCATCGCTCTGTAGATGGCCCGATGATCCATGCGATAAAAATCGTACTCTAAAAGGCGATCGGCCACCCGATCCCAAGCATGATTATCGAGCATCAAGCCGCCTAAAACAGCCTGCTCTGCTTCCACAGAATGCGGTGGAATTCTTAGACCCGGTTCAAGAAGCAGGGCTTCGCTTAACATGGTTCCCTCTCCACGTGCATGAGCCTATACGCTTAGGGTCTTATGAAGCGGCTGTTACCAGTACGCGTACTCTGGCAATCACTTCATCCCCAAACAAAGGCAAATCGACCACATGATCGCCACACTGACGAATCGGTCCTTCGACAAAACGGATTTCATGTCTATCTACACAATGGCCCAAGATTTCTAAGGCTGCGACAATATCCTGTGCCGTGACAGAACCAAAGAGTCGTCCTTCCTCGCCTACATTCGCCACAATCGTGACCAACAAATCTTCTAAAGCCAGCGCACGGGCACGGGCTGCTGCCAAACGTGCGTCTGCTTCTGCTTGCAAGGCTGCGCGACGTGATTCAAACACCACAACATTCGCACGCGTTGCCGCTAAAGCCTTTCCTCTGGGGATTAAATAGTTACGGCCAAAACCGGGTTTGACCTGTACCTTCTCGCCCATGTCCCCTAGTTTGGGGATTCTTTCTAATAAAATGACTTCCACGATACCTATTCCTTTTATGAGGATTATTGGGGACTATTGATGTTGATCGCAATAAGGCAACAAAGATAAATAACGTGCCAATTTAATGGCATTCGCTAATTGCCGTTGATACCGTGCTTTAGTGCCCGTAATACGGCTTGGAACAATTTTTCCGCTTTCGGTAATATAGTTCCTTAATACATTTAAATCTTTATAATCAATTTGCTCAGTCTTTGCAGCGGTAAAGCGGCAAAATTTTCTACGACGGAATGGACGTGCCATAGTATGCTCCTATAATTCTTCCGCAGCGCCAAAAATATCTTCTTCGGAATCAAAACCGCGATCCCGAGGTCTATAGCCACCTTCACGACGTTCGTCTTTTTCTTTCATCAAACAAGAAGGTTCCGTAATCGGAGCATCTTGGATTAAGACTAAGTGACGGATGACAGCATCATTAAAACGGAAGTTGTCGGTGAGCTCTTTTAAAGCTTCTTGGGTACAGGCAATATTCATTAGCATGTAATGCGCTTTGTGAAGCTTGTTAATGGGGTAAGCCATTTGTCTGCGCCCCCAATCTTCTAAGCGATGGATCTGGCCGCCCTTGGCCTCGATCAGCACCTTGTAGCGCTCGACCATGGCAGGCACCTGCTCGCTCTGATCCGGGTGGACCATAAATACAATTTCGTAGTGTCTCATTATAACTCCTTATGGGTTTTGTCAGTCTGCAAACTTTTGCAGGACAAGGAGATTCAAGCCTTGAGCACGGTTTAGGTGCCGAGGAGGCGACATTATAGAGACAACCGAACCATGATTGCAAGGGTTATGGACAGAATGCCTGGTGGTTTCCTCATTGATCAGCCATACTTTCGGCTATTAAATAAGAAATTCAAGGTTGATCCGATGCATTCAGACTCCCTACCAGAGAGCAAACCGAAAACACAGCTATATCCCCATGCGCTGCCTCCAAGCATTGAATATGCTTATTGGGATGATAGTACAGAGGCAAAAACATTAGGCCAAAAGATTGTCGCATGGCAAAAAGCAGTTGGCTCTTATCATGAAGATATTGATCTAACAATAATTGATACAACCCTATCAACAGCGGATCTCATACAGGCATTAGCACAAACTTTTGACTTAGCGGAAGAATCTTTTAAATGGAAACACACAACATTTGATGAAGCAGCCCTAAAAAAAACCATTGCTGAAAAAGCTAAAAATTTACAAGAAGAAGATAAAGTCGCCAAGCTACATTCCATGTGGTGTCTTTATAGAGTACGTTATCTTGAGAATCAAATAGAAGAAAGTTACAAGACCATAGAAACGTTGCGGGCAGCGGATCCCGATCGGGTTCTATCACAGAGAGTAGAATTTTCTGATAATGAAAATGCTGAAAAACCTCTGAGCCTCGCAAATATTTTCCATCAAGAAGTCTATACAGGCACCCTCATTTATTTTCATGGTGGGCCTGGTCAAGCATTTGAGGCTTATGGATATCAAGCTTTAATTCATCTTGTCACAAAAACCTTGGGATTAAGACTGGTCGCCGTAGAAATTGCTGGGGCCAAACAAGATGCGATAGAATCCTTGATTGATGATTCCAACCCTTTGGTTGCCCCTAATTATGTTGCACAAATTAGTGGCATTCTGGACTATCTCAAGGCAAACGATGCAAATGCTCAGCAAGCCGACAATAGTTATGTGGCGCTGGCTCATAGCTTTGGTTGCTACCAATTATTTAATTACCTAAGATTTATGGGGAAAAGATCTGGCTTTGATAAAGTCATAGCTTCTGGTGGCATTTACAACATAGGCGCTTTTTTTGTGGCGGGGGCTTTACGCCGTTCCATGTTAGATTCACCCCTGGAAGACCCATATTTTATTCAACATAATTTAGATAAAATACAACCTGCTTTGGACTCTAATATTAGAATGTACAACAATAGTGTGAACCCCCCATTTTCTAAAGTTCATTGTCAACCTATACATAATCCTCTGGAAAACTTGCCCCTAAACCAAGCCTTAAGCCCCTTTTCACATGTGGCTGGGTTGCCAGAAAATGTTAGGTATTTGATACATGTAACCAATAAAGATGAATATGTTCATGCTTCTCAGTCGATAGATTTTTTTAAGCTCATGCATGCTCAGAACCTGAAAGTACAATTGTTATTTACCATCGATGGATGCCATGATCTTATAACCAAGCTTGAAAATAAAGACAGCAGAGATTTTTTGCGATTAGATACCAAGAAACGCATGACTTCTGATTTGCCAGAATTGAAGGATAAACAAAAAACCTTTTTTGATAATATGGCTTTTTTTATAAAAGAGGATGAAATGCCGGAAGGAAACACACTATCTGTAGAAGCTCTGGAAGCATTACTGCCTACATTACAGTTTGTTGAGACTGGACAAGTAGGCCGAGAGCAATTTGTGTTAAAACCTTACATGGATTGGAATGCATTTCACATCGCATTGATTGAGCACTTAAAGACAGTATATGATAGCCTGCCCAAGGTGCCTTTATTGTTTAGTCAAGCTGATCCAGGGATCGCCCAGAGGCCTCTTGATGAGACACCCACAAACACTGTACGCCCCCTAAAGCCCCCTAGCCCATAGAAAAAAACCTTGCGTGTAACCAACAGGCAGACCACTCGTTCTCACCTAAGACGCGTGTTTTGGTGCTGTATAAACCGTGCCTAGAAAGGTAATACTAATCACCAAGGCGGCACAGCCCAAGATCATCCCCTGATAATTATGTGGGTGAACCCAGGTGCTTAACCCTAAGGGAATTAAGCTGGCCACCGAATAGGCCACATTGTAACAAAGACCCATACCCGCACTTCTTACAGGCATAGGAAACAAGGTAGGTAAAATAGCCAGCAGATTGGTGGAATAAGCCGCGATAAAAAGCTGATAGCCAAACAGAAAGACCTCTAGGGCATAAGTAGCATGCGCCTCTAACATTTTTAAGGATGCATATAAGAAGAGCAGAAAAAGTGGTGTGATAACCTTAATAACCTTAATGCGATCGATATGATCGAATAAATAACCAAAAAGAGGGGCACTTAAGCCTGCCAATAAGATGCCAAAGGACATCCTTGAAAAAACTGTGTGGGTGGCATAACCAAAATATTGCTTAAGATAAACCGGCAAGTACAGGGTGAAAATAATTAAATACGAAAAAAAGAAGGTCATACAAAAACCACGGATCAAGCTTTTGGGCTGTTTTTTCAAAAGCGATCCAAGAATGGTTTTGCCAGAACGATGTAGATTGTCTGCGTGTTGATGCTTAATAAAATCCGGTGTTTCATCAATCCGGTTTCTCAGTATAAAAGCCACAACGGCCAAAACACCCCCGAGTATAAAGGGAAGACGCCATAGGCCTTGGGTTATTTCTTCTACAGAAAAAGTGCGCCCCATCAAAAAAACGACCAGCGAGGCCAGCAGTGCGCCCACACTGGTGCTCGAAATAATCCAACCAAAATAATGGCCTGAGGGTTTAGAAGCACTGTGTTCTTTAATCAGGGTACTCACACTAGGAATTTCAGCCCCAAAAGAGAGCCCCTGTAAAATCCGCGCCACAATCAAAAGCAAGGGTGCCCACAAACCGGCCTCTTTATAGCTTGGCAATAATCCCATTATAAGGGTTGCGGTGGCCATCACCGACATAATGATCAAAAAGGTTTTTTTGCGACCATAAATATCGGCAATCATGCCAAATAAATAGCCTCCCAGGGGGCGGGCTAAATAACCAATGGCCAAAATAGAGAAGGTTTTTAAATAGGCCACGGCGGGTTGATGATCGACAAAAAACACAGCGGTAATATAGGGGATCATCATGCCATAGATGATAAAATCATAATATTCTAGACTGGATCCCACACAACTTAGCAAGACAATACGTCGTGTTTTATTCATGAGTTCCTCCCTAAAAAATCATTCTTGCAGGTTTTATACCGTCTGTCTAGGGGAGGCCTTGGCTCAAATCGCTCATAATCATAAGGATGATAACGAAGCTTAACATTAAAAAAACGTTCATTTTATTCCTAACTGTAGCAACCACAACCAAATGGGTACCACATCAATTTCATAAATTTTCCCATCAACAACGTGCTCGATCTGTGCTCGTGTATCTTGGGTAATAATCAAACCCTTTTCTAAGCCATAAGCCTGTAATGCTTCAACTAAGCCTTCTACCTCACGCTCTTTGGTTTCTGCGCCTCCCATATCAAGACACACCTGGATTGCTTCGACAATCTTTGGACCCTCTTTGAGCACAAAATCGCACTCTCTCTTGCCTTTATGAAAATAGATCTCTTTTTCTCGTCTTTTTAATTCCATAAAGACGATATTCTCTAATAAACGTCCTTCATCTTTACTAAAACGAAACCCTACATTCATAGCAAGGGCTTGATCAACAAAGTACACTTTTTTCGGGCTTTGGATCTGTATCTGCTTTTTTAATGAAACATCGTAACGACTGACAAAATAACACAGAAAACTATTCTCTAAATAAAGACAATAATTAGAAATAGTGGTTGAACTTTCAACCCCCAACATCTTTGCAAGCCCACTATAAGAACATTCCTTCCCAAGGTTACTTGCCAAATAATGTGCCAATTCCTGCAACGCTCGATGATTTTTAATCTTATACCGAACAATGATATCGCGATAAAGAATGCTTTCATATAAACTATGCAGATAATGCTGATTGGGCGATTCTATATATTCGGGTAAGCCGCCTTCTTTTGAAAAATCTTCAAAATACGATTTCACAAGCCCTTTAAACACCGTCGTCAAATGCCTTAAATCGACCACCGTTCCCTGACGTTTTAAGCTACGCTCTAAAGACTCATGAAATGAGTAGGGATATAAATGCAACTCTAAATAACGACCTGTTAAGCGTGTACCCAGTTCCACACTGAGCATGGATGCATTAGAACCTGTAATGTAAATCTTGTGACCTTCATCAAACAATCGACGTACAAAACGCTCCCAATCAGGAATATTTTGGATCTCATCGAAATAAAATGTTTTTTGAGGACCGTATAACTCTACAAATAATTCATATAAGGCCTGAAAATCTTCCAGTGCAAAATCCACCAGTCGATCATCATCAAAGTTAATAAAATAATCTTTTTCAGCCGAGGTTTTCCGTATCTGACCTAATAAAGTTGACTTACCACAACGTCTGATTCCCGTGAGGATAACGATTTGCTTAGCCTCTTTAAGGGGCTGTATATCAGGGATATGCCGCACAACCAATGGCTCAGGCAAAACCCAAGCCTTTTCTTGATCGGCAATGACTTCCCGAAGTACTTGTTTATCCATTTTTAACCCTTCAATCCTAAACCTTCTATTACTAATGGAAGGTTATAGCCTAAACCTTCTGTTGTCAATGGAAGGTTATAGCCTAAACCTTCTATTACTAATGGAAGGTTTATAGTCCCCTAGCGCTTGGCATAAAGCTTTCGGTGCATGCTATGATTGCACTATGATTATTATAAAAACCATTTCTACTCTATTACTCTGTCTAAGCAGTGCCGCCTGTGGTACAGGATCGCAAGTCCCCATCGTCCCGCTAGAAGATGTACGTACACATATTTCTCGGATGGGTGTACAACCGACGGATCATATCGTAGTGGTGGATATTCAAAAACAAACGCTAGCGCTCATGCGTGGCAATCAGATCCAACAACTGTATACGATTTCGACCAGCAAACGCGGGCCCGGACAAAAAGTGGATACTTTCCAAACACCCCAGGGTTTACATCGCATTAATGAGAAAATTGGCGAAGGGATCCCCCACTATGGCATTTTTCACCGCAGACAATTTATAGGTGTTTGGGAGCGCAAACCGCGACATCAACATTTAAAAGACTATGTCTCAACAAGAATTCTGCGCCTAGAAGGTCTACAGCCCGGTTTTAATCGAGGACGAGACCGCTGGGGTCGAATCGTGGATACAGAACAAAGAGCGGTTTATATTCATGGCACTACGATGGAGTGGAAGCTTGGTGCACCCAGTACCAAAGGCTGTGTACATATGCGTGCAGAAGATGTGGTCCGTTTATTTAATTCTGTACCCGTGGGTACGCTCGTGTGGATCCATTAATTAAATAGCCACGGCAGCATAACCGCGATTACGACCATGATGCTTCGCTTGATATAAACCAAAATCGGCAGCGTCTTTTAAGTCGGCAGCACTCGCATAATATTGATCATGATTCACAGTCGCCACCCCAAAACTCATACTTAAGCATTGACCGCAACCTGAACGCGCATGGGGTATTGTTAAGGCGCCCACCCCGGTACGTAGTGCTTCACCCACCACAAAAGCCTGCTCTTTATCGGTATTAGACAATATGACCGCAAAGGTATCACCCGTGGTGCGTGCTAAAAAACCATAGGTCGGCAACTGTTGCTTAAGTGCCTCTGCTATTTTCTTTAATGCTTCATCACCCACAGGTGCCCCATAGGCTTGATTGTAGGATTGAAAAAAATCGACATTCAATAAAATAAGGGATAAAGGGTTTTTAGCTTGCTTGGCCGCAGACCATGCTTCCACCAGTGTGTGCTCGAAATGATTTGAATTATTCAGACCTGTGAGTAAATCTTTGGTCATCACATTTTGTAAAGAGCGATTTTCAACCACTAATTCATGCGCTACTTTAAAAACTTCTTGTTTGAGGTCAAAGAGTCGTGCTGCGGCATTGATCCTTAACTGAAGCTGAGGCCCTGTTAAGGGTTTTTCTAAAATATCATCGGCACCTGCTTCGATGCCCTTTTGCATAGCTTCTGCTGTCCATGCGCGGCCCATTAAGACGATAGGCACCCATAAGGCATGCCCCCCCGTCTGACGCAGCTGTTGCACACTATCGATGGCGGATAGATCGGATAATTGGGCATCCATAAAAATAAGGTCGGGACATTTTTTACGACACTGCTCTATAACCTCTCGACCCATGAGTGCCTCTTGAACCGTATGCCCCTCTTTTTGCAGGTGCTGCACCAAGATCTGTCGATAAGCAGCGTCTTGATCGGCAATCATTACACGCACAAGGGGCACTCCTTCAGGATCTTACTTTGTATTGCGGTGATAGTGCTTCATCGCCAAGTCGGCCAGTTCCTGAGCAGGTCTATAACCGACTGATAAGGTCCCATCCGAGAAAACAATGGAGGGTGTGCCATTCACACCAAGCTTTTGACCGACCTTATACTGTTCTTCGACATGGTTCTTACACGTACCTGGGGGAACACTTTCATCCTTCATCACTTTATCCATAGCACCCTTTTGATCTTTGGCACACTCAACCCCTACTAATTTGTCATACGTGGGTGAACCAACGCCTTGTCTAGGAAAGGCCAAATAATTGACTTGGATCCCAAGATCCATGAGAGCGGGTATTTCTTCATGCAGCTTTCTGCAATAACCACAATCGGGATCGGTATAAACCGTGAGTACACCTTTTACCTTTTTAGGAATATAACGTGCGAGGGTATGACCTTTGAGGGACTGAAATAAAACAGCACGAGAAGTACGTCGGCTCACTTCTGTTAGACTGCGATCGTCAGGACTTCTGCTCACATCCAATATATCGCCCATGACCAAATACTGACCATCTTGGCTGGCATAAAAGACTGTATTATTTGCAGTAACCTCACACAATCCTGACAAAGGACTGGCGCTTAACTTATCGATGGGTTGATTGGGAAACATTTTTTCGACGTGGGCTCGGATCTTATCTCTGGCACTGTCTGAGACATGACACGAGGCTTCTTCTTTTTTATGATCTTCATGACACGACTCTGCGAGAGCCTGCCCAAAGACCAACGATAACACGCAAACACCAACCCACTGCCTCATGCTGTACACTCCCTATGAATAGATACGACACACGTTGATAAACACCCTACATGTATAATATACCAAATTGAGGGAAGCGTTGGTTTATTCCTCTGTGGTGGTCGACGCTACCATGGGTGTCGTTGTACGCAGATCAGGAAATGATTGATGTAAGCGCTCCTTGATACGAGCACTCTTGCCAGTCAGTCCTCTTAAATAATAAAGTTTGGCTTTGCGTACTTGTCCACGACGCTTAATATCGATCCCTTCAATCGCAGGACTATGACGCTGAAACACACGCTCCACACCTTCACCGTGAGAAATTTTACGTACCGTAAAAGCAGAATTAAGACCTCTATTACGGATCGCAATCACAACCCCTTCATAGGCCTGTGTACGCTTACGAGTACCTTCTTTGACAACAATTCGAACGACCACAGTGTCACCCGGTCTAAACGTGGGTAGATCTGTACGTAATTGGGCTTCTTCAATCTGTTGAATAATGGTACTCATTTTACACTCCTCTGAAATTCACTGTGATATTCATCTACAAATGCTTGCAACAAATCCGTCTCTTCTGCGCTCAAATCGCGTTCTAATAAATCGGGCCGTCTTAACCAGGTTCTCCCCAATTGCTGTTTGAGACGCCAGCGTGCAATCGCCTGATGGTCGCCTTCTAATAACACCGCCGGCACCGCTAAACCATCGCTGTGCTCGGGCCGGGTATAATGGGGGCAATCCAATAAACCCTCTGAAAAAGAATCCTGTGCGGCAGAGGCCCCATGCCCTAAAACCCCCGGAATCCACCGTGCCATGGCATCAATCGCTACCATCACGGCTAATTCACCACCACTGAGCACATAATCTCCGATAGACCATTCTTCGTCTACCTCTAAGTCCAATAATCGCTCATCCACACCTTCATAACGCCCTGCCACAAAAACAAGTGGCTCAGCCTGTTGCACAACCTGGCGTACCTTGGCCTGGCTCAAACGCTCGCCCTGAGGTGACATATAAATCACCTTGGCTGCCCCACCTGCTGCCTGCTTGGCTGCTTGAATCGCATGACGTAAGGGATAGATACTCATCACCATCCCGGGCCCACCCCCGTAGGGTCTATCATCGACACGACGATAGGGGTCCTGACTAAAATCTCTGGGGTCCCACAGCGCAATCTCTAAATGACCCCGTTCAACCGCCCTCCCTGTGACGCCATAATCGCTGAGGGCCTTAAACATCTGCGGAAATAAACTAACAATGCCACAGTGCATCACTAAAACCATTCATCCCAGCACAAACGAATCCATCGTGCTTGTTGATCAACTTCGTTAATCACAGACTCCATCACAAAGGGTACTAAAACCGTCTTTGATGACAATGCGTCTTCTAAGGGCTCAACAACCAATACATCATTGGCACCTGCTTCAAAAACTTCCTTCACCCGACCGATACTGTGTGCCGCAGGATCGAGGGCTTGGTTATGCACCTGCATCCCAATCAAGTCGGCCCAATAATAAACCCCTTCCTCTAGCGCAGGCAAGCTACCGCGGGGCACCCCCACCATTGCATGCCTTAGTTGCCCTGCAAGTTCTGGGTTTTCATAGCCTTCTAAAGCCACCACACAACCCTTGGCCAGGCTACGACCTTCCAACACAGACAGAGGCGCTTGAACCCCCTGTTCTAGTATGTGCCAGGTTTTATAGCGCAAAATATTGGAAGTAGGCTGGGTGTAGGACTGTACGTGTACCCACCCCTTAATGCCATAAGGTGCGCCTATGCGCCCCAATACGACCATGGGCTCGTCTAAGGAGCTGTCTTGTGCCATTCCACTAACAATGCTGAAACCCGCTGGGACAATTGTGCGCCCATGGTCTGCCAGTGCTGAATGCGCTCGCGATTTACATGGACCCGAATCTCTTGACCACGGGCAATGGGATTAAAATAACCCAAACGCTCTAGCGTGTTACCAGCATCCCGACGATTACGCTTGTCGGTTGCAACAATATGATAAAACGGCCGCTTTTTAGCGCCGCCCCTTGATAAACGAACTACAACCATCGCTAAGACAATCCTCTTGTTCTAATCTAAAGAGCCGCATTATATCGCAGTCCCTGGAACATAACCAGCCATCTAAAAACTGATTATATCATCAGCTTTTATCGATGGATTTCCACACCAAATGACCAAGTCTTCGCACCGCGATAATCCACAGTACAATAAAGATTACAAAAATACAGGCAATATAGGGAATAGTGGCTGCTAAGCTGCCACACAATACCAATAAGACTTGTATGGTAAGAGAACCGCCCGATTTACCAAAACGCGAGGCAATACCATCGACCACAGCTTTACCCTTACGTTGTGCAGCTTTGGGTAAGGGGATAAAAGCAATCTCTTTGGTTTCATCAAAAACCGTAAATTTTGCAGCCCTGCCTAAACACATTTGAGCTGAGCCAAAAAGAAGCACTAAGTTAATCACCGGTGTTTGAAACAAGGCAAAGAGACAATCACTTAAATAAGGACTGGTTTCAAAGAGCATACAGCCAAAAAAACCAATACCCGTGACTAATAGAATGCAAGGCGTAATCATCGCCGTGACGGTCCAGCCATAACGCCGAATGACATTACCCGACAAAAACAAGCTTGAGATGGTTGCAAAAACACCCACTACCGAAACAATATCGTTCATATAGGCATTAAAATCGGAAGCATCAGGATAACGCTGTTGCACTTGCGCTGTCCATAAGACATCGGCCAAGTTGTACACAATATTGTAGGAAACCACGACGATAGCGATATAAAGCATATAACGCGATTTGGCGATATACCTAAAACATTCGGATAAAGAAAATTTCGTAAAGGGTTCTTCAACCAATGGATCATGCAGATTGATAGCGGGGGATTGTTCGGGCAATATTTTGGTATTAACCCACCGAAAAAGAAAAATAATCATCACACCCAAACATAAAACCAAGCCCAATTGTAAGTTTAAAGATTGTTCCCACGCATTTTGCCCAAAGGGAAACCAGGCATTGTAATCGTCTAAAATAAGAAACTGTGCAAATTGCCCCGAAAAAATGCCTGAGAAATTGGCCCCCAAAGCAAAAATGGCATAGAAGCGCTTGGCTTCATGCACGGTGGTAACCTCATTGGCAAAGCCCCAAAAAAGCATGGATAAAACAGCTGCGCTCCAAAGATCGGATAAAACATAAAACAAGGCTAGGGGCCAATGACGAATAATAGAGATAAGCCCTCTAAAGCCACTGGGCAAAAAGGATTCCAGATAGTTTGAAAAAACATGGAGCTCTAAATACTCTCGATTAGGGTACAAAACCAATAAAAACAAGGTGAAAAAACTTAAGAATATGGCAATCATCGTATAAAAAACTTGCTCCCTATTAAGATGTTGGGAAAGTTTTGTATAGAGATAGGTTAAAAGGACCGCACCTGGTAATACAGCCCACACCTTTAAGAAAGGAATTACTTCGGCACCTGATCCTTGGGAAGTCACCACCAAAGTTACTTTCATACACCGTAAGAGGTTGTAAATGAAGGAGATTAAGAAAAATAATAGTAGCATGGGCACAAGCTTTTTGTGCTCATAGCCATGAATAGGCCAAAAGAAATTCCGAAATCTAGAAAATGGCGCAGGCGTTAAATGCTGCATACACAAGCATCTCTCTTAGTATAGGAGCCAATGTGTGGCTGTTAAGCTGCATTCTGCCTGAATAATGGCTAAATTGTCAAAAAAATTGTGACTTCTGACTTTTGCTCGCCCTCACCCCCGACCGCTAAAGCGGTCGACCCCTCTCCCGCAAAGCGGGAGTAGGGGAACACTCTGATACTTAAGGCTTTAGTCATTTAAAGTGTTGTTCATTAAGAGTTCGATAAAGTGCAATAGTTCTATGGGTTGTTGATGATCTTCTAAAGACCAGCAACATGCTAAAACGGATTGAATAAAAGACCATTCCCATATTTTCATGGGGTCCAGATCAGAGTAATTAGCAATAATTTTAAGGCGGCTTCTTAAAATATCTAATGGTTGAGGTTGCTTTAAAAATTCTGATAATGGTTCTCGAATGAGGCATCCGATTTTATCATAGATCGGATCGCCAATGACGCCTTTGGGATCGATGACTATCCAATCTTCTCCCTGTTGAAGAATATTATCGTGATGTAAATCGCCGTGTAGCAAAATAGACTGCGTGGAAGCATTGAGCAACTGATCTCTTAAATATCTTGCTTTCTTAAGATAATTGCTTGGGATATTCCAGTCTTGATCTAGAATCTGCAACCAATCTCGAATATGTGAAAATTTGCTTTGTGGGGCAGGTGCTTGATGGAGTTTTTGAATGACCTTACAAGCAATATAGGTGGCCTCTGTATCTTGATGTGGAAAATAAGATTTTAATGAAATACCCGGTATAGCACGTTCAAGTAATAATGCACCCGTCATTTCCTCTAAAACACGCGCAGCGCCGTATCCATTGAATGCATGCAATGCTGATGCTTCTTGTTTTAAGGCTTCTACATCTAAGCTGGTTTTTAAAACAACTGGCTGTTGGCTTCGGAAACCGGATAATACATAATTGTAAGATAGGTTTTTGACAGGCTGTAAACCGGATAAGCCCCACGTAACGGCTATTTGATTCGTGATTTCTGGTAGCTTATTAAGCCATTGTTGCCCAAGAGGGCCATAGAGATCGATAATGTTTGTGGTGAAATTATTACTCATCATTAACATTCTACTTGACTGTCGCATAAAAAACTATCTGACATACAGTCACTTTAAATGACTAAAGCCTTAAGTATCAGAGTGTTCCCCTACTCCCGCTTTGCGGGAGAGGGGTCGACCGCGTTAGCGGTCGGGGGTGAGGGGGGACGGAGGAGGGGCCCTCAAGCCCTAGAAAGACCCATCGATTCGGGTACTTGCTCTACCATCGCTTGATCAATATTCTTGCTGGCCATACGCCCTAGACGCAATACGGCTACGATCCATAACCCGATCATCAGCACAAAAATAACACTGATAGCGGGAATCGTTAAGGCTAAGGTTCCATAAGACACCAAAAGCGCCTGGATCATAAAGGATCCTCCCGATTTACCAAGCCGTGAAGCAATCCCATCCACTACAGCCTTGCCTCTACGTTGTTCCGCCTGACTTAAGGGAATAAAGGCTATCTCTTTAGATTCATCAAAGACCGTATATTTAGCAGCTCTACCCAAACAGATCTGTGCCGACCCACAAAATAAGGCGAGCGTACCCAATGGCACCCCTAAAAGACCCATCATATAATCTGAAAATAGCCCATACTGCGTACCGAGCAAACACCCTAAGAACCCCACGCTGGTTAAAAGCCATAAAATAGGTGTGAGCAATGCCGTGGTGGTCCAGCCATAAAAACGAATGACATTGCCCGATAGTAGCAAGGCAGCTATTGTCGCAAATACACCGGTAATTGAAGCAATGCTATTAATATAGGCATTAAAATCGCTGGCATTGGGATAACGTGCACGTATTTGCTCTGTCCATAAGACATCCGATAGATTGTAAACAATATTATAGGCCACCACTAAAATAGCGATATATAACATATAAGGCGAACAAACCAATTCTTTTAAACAGGCCCATAAAGACAGTTTTTCGCGTACTTCGGCTTCGGGTTGTAGCGCAAGCGGTTTAGCATCTGGTTTAGTAAGAATTAGTCGACGATTAACCCAATAAAATAAAGCAATAATCGCAAAACCCATGACTAAAACCAAGGCCAATTGTAATATTAAGGATTGTTCCCAGGCGACTTTACCAAAAGGCAATGCCGGGTGGTAATGATCCAAGGTTAACCACTGCGCACACTGTCCTGATAAAATACCCGAACTATTGGCACCCAGTGCAAAAATCGCATAAAAACGTTTAGCTTCATCAATCGTTGTAATTTCATTGGCAAAGCCCCAAAATAACATTGATAAAACCACAGCACTCCATAATTCTGATAGCACATAAAATAAAGATAAATGCCAATGACGTATAATAATAAGCAATCCTTTTAAACCACTCAGTCTTTCTGGTAGTTGCTGACTTAAAAATGCTGAGAATTCTTTTAATTCTAAGGCCTCTCGATGGGGATGCAAAAAGACCATAAAGAGCGTGAAAAACCCTAAGAAAATAGCCAACATCGCATAAAAAACTTGTTCTCTATTGAGACGGTTGGATAATTTTGTATAAATATAGGTAAGCAGTACGGCACTGGGCAATACAGCCCATACTTTAAGAAAAGGGATCACTTCGGCGCTGGATCCTTCGGCGGTCACCACCAAAGTCACCTTCATACAACGTAAGATATTGTACACAAAAGAAATAAGGAAAAATAAAACTAATATAGGAAATAACTTCTTATATTCGTTTCGATGAATCGGCCACAGAAAACTTCTGATACGACCAAACTTTGGTGTTGTGCGATGTTCCATGAAAATCTCACAAAAAAAAGCCGGGCAAAGGCCCGGCTCGATCTAAACAATATTTTTCTTAGGTAATAACACCATTAAGTACACGCTACAAAACTCACTACGGCCATAGGGGCTGCATCGCCTGAACGCTGACCACATTTTAAAATTCTTAAATACCCACCTGGACGTTCCTTATACTGAGGTCCCCACTGTGAAAAAAGCTTTGCCACCATTTCCTTATCACGCAATCTAGCAAAGGCTAGACGACGTTTGGCCACGCTATCTTCTTTGGCTAAGGTTACCAGGGGCTCCAGCAAACGCCGTAAATCCTTTGCTTTGGGTAAGGTTGTTTTAATCATGCCATGACGTAGCACAGAATTAATCATATTCTGAAACATAGCCTTACGGTGACTGGATGTCCGACTAAATCGTCTGCCTACTTTGCGATGACGCATGTTAAAAACCTCTTTATTATTCTGCTACTTGTCTGGTTCTAGCCCTTCTGGTGGCCAACCTTCAAGACGCATACCCAAACTCAACCCCTTAACAGCCAAGACATCCTTGATCTCTGTTAAGGATTTTTTGCCTAAATTAGGCGTCTTTAATAACTCTACTTCGGTTTTTTGAATGAGATCGCCGATGTAGTAGATATTCTCTGCTTTCAAGCAATTCGCAGAACGCACCGTTAATTCTAAATCATCTACACAACGCACCAGTAAGGGATCGATCTCGGCGTTGCTGGGCAGTAATTCGGTCTGCTGCTCGCCCTTAAGCTCCACAAAAACAGAAAGCTGATCAACCAAAATAGAAGCAGCTAAACGAATGGCTTCTTCAGGCTGGACGGTACCATTGGTTTCAAGTTCTAAAATCAAGCGATCCAGATCGGTACGTTTTTCTACACGCGCATTTTCTACGGTATAGGTTACACGATGCACGGGACTAAAAGAGGCGTCTAGGGGTAACCAACCCATTTCCTGGGTTGTCTCTTCCGGATCTTTTTGACGACTCGTAGCAGGTTCATAACCACGACCACGGGCCACACGCAATGTCATATCAAGGTGACCTGCCTTAGTCATATGCGCAATCACATGATTGGGATTCACAATACTTACATCATGTGGCAGGGTAATATCGGAGGCCAACACAGGACCTGCGCCTTGCTTGCTCAATGTCAGCTCAACATTATCGCGACCTTCTAATTTGAATTGAATACCCTTGAGGTTTAATAGGATATTCACAACATCCTCTTGCACACCCTCTTTGGCTGTGTACTCATGTAAGACACCCTCGATAGAGGCCTCCACCACAGCGCACCCAGACATAGATGATAACAAAACGCGTCTTAAGGCATTGCCTAAGGTGTGACCAAAACCACGCTCCAACGGCTCTAAGATAACCCGGGCACGATGATAGCCAAGCTGCTGAACATCCACTAACCGTGGCTTTAAAAAATCTTTTAGCGCTCGCTGCTGCATGAATCACTCCTCAGGGACAAATAGTATTACTTCGCGTACAGCTCAACCACCAGCTGTTCATTAAATTCTGCGGGTAAATCAGTTCTATCCGGTACACGTTTGAAAACACCGCTTAGATGGGTCGTATCGACTTCAACCCATTCTGGGAAACCAGCATTTTCAGCTAATTTTAAGGCATCCTGCACACGCACCTGGGCCTTTGCTTTTTCCCGCACTTCGATTTTATCGGAGGCTTTCACGGTATAGGATGGAATATTGACCATATGACCATTCACAAGGATCGCTTTATGGCGAACCAATTGTCTGGCCTCTGCACGCGTACTACCAAAACCTAAGCGATACACAACATTGTCTAGGCGACATTCTAATAACTGAAATAGAATCTCACCGGTAGGACCTTTGCGACGCGCTGCTTCCTTGTAATAACGAAGAAACTGTTTTTCTAAAACGCCATACATGAAACGAAATTTTTGTTTTTCATTCAGCTGCAAACCATGCTCAGACGTACGACGCGTCCGTTTTTGGCCATGCATACCGGGCAAGGCGCTTAATTTGCACTTGGAATCCAAGTCGCGCACCCGGCTCTTAAGGCTTAAATCGGTACCCAATCGTCTGGATACTTTGCAAGTTGATCCTAAATATCTAGCCATTTTATACTAGCCTCTCCCCTTAAACACGACGCTCTTTTTCAGGTCGGCAGCCATTGTGTGGGATCCCCGTCCTATCCACAATGCGCAACACGTGGCAAGTCTCACCAACAGCCCGAATAGCGGACTCTCGACCAGGACCAGGACCACAAACATAGACTTCCACACTTTTCAAACCGAATTCTTTGGCCATCTGAATAGCCTTTCTAGCTGCCATTTGTGCAGCATAGGGCGTACTAGCACGCGATCCCTTAAATTCACCACCCGCTTTGCGCCAAGCAATCACATTGCCTTGCGGGTCTGTCACGGTAATGTGGGTATTATTAAAGGTTGCCAACACGTGAACTGCACCCGTTGTCACAACACGCTTTGTTTTCTTGCGCGTACGCGCAGCAACGACTTTAGACATCTATGGGCTTCCCTCTAACTTATTTTTTCGAATCTGTATTCTGTTTAGGCGTTAGCTGACTCTGTCGCTTACGCCCCTTACGAGTTCTGGCATTGGTCTTTGTACGCTGACCTCTGACGGGCAAGCCCTTTTTATGCCGAATCCCACGATAGGATTTAATATCGACCAAGCGCTTAATATCCATGGCTACACGCCGGCGTAAATCACCTTCGACTTCATACTGATTAACAGCAGCCTGAATAAGGGTTACCTGCTCATCTTTCAGCTCACTTACTTTGACGGCAGGGTTGAGCCCAACCTTGGAACAAATCGCCAAAGCATGGTGATTGCCAATACCATATACGGCACGCAGTGCAATACGCATATGCTTATGGGGTGGTAGTATGACACCTGAAATACGAATAGCCATACTTAACCCTGCCTTTGATTGTGCTTGCGAGTCTTTTTACAGGAGACTCTCACAACACCCTCTCGCCGAAAGACGACACATTCATCACACATTTTCTTCACAGATGCCCTAACCTTCATGATGTATTCCTAAGCTTTCTTGACTTGGAGCCCGCATTGTACTCTTCTCAGCCCCTAAAGGCTACCCCTTTAAACCTTTTAAGTTGGCCTTTTTCATTAAAGATTCATACTGATGGGACATAAGATGGGCCTGCACTTGTGCCATAAAGTCCATCACGACCACCACAATAATTAATAATGAGGTTCCACCAAAATAAAAGGGCACATTCCAGGCCATCACCAGAAACTCTGGCAATAAAGAGACTAAAGTGATGTACACGGCACCCACAACGGTAAGACGTGTCATAACTTTATCAATATATTGGGCTGTCTGCTCACCTGGACGCATACCGGGAATATACCCACCCGATTTTTTTAAATTCTCGGCTGTTTCTCTGGGATTAAAGACCAAAGCGGTATAGAAAAAACAAAAGAAAACAATCGCAGAGCCAAATAACACAATATAAAGCGGCTGCCCAGGCGATAGAGCCATGCTCACACGACTTAACCATTCCATACCCGGACTCTTGGCAAACCACTGGCTAATGGTGGCAGGAAAAAGAATTAAACTAGAGGCGAAAATAGGGGGGATTACGCCTGCCATATTCAACTTTAAAGGCAAATGACTTTTTTGTGCTGCATAGATCTGACGACCTTGCTGCCTTTGCGCATAGTTGACTGTGATTCTTCGCTGCCCACGCTCAATAAAGACCACCACACTGATCACCACCACAAGCATCACACAGAGCAATAACAAACTAATGGCCTGCATTTCACCCTGACTCACCTTCTCGAGCGTATTGAGCACTGCACTGGGTAAGCCTGCAACAATACCTGCAAAAATAATAAGTGATATACCATTACCAATACCACGCTCGGTGACTTGCTCACCCAACCACATTAAAAAGAGCGTACCTGTAACCAGGGTTAAAGTAACCGTAAAATAGTAGGTAACACTGGGATCTAATGCAATACCTGCACTGGCTAAATATTTTGCCATACCAAAAGCTTGCACAGAGGCTAAGCACAATGTGGCATAACGGGTATAGCGTGAAAGCTTGCGACGCCCTGTTTGACCTTCTTTTTTGAGTTGTTCAAGCAGCGGCCATGCAACGGTTAACAACTGAATAATAATAGAAGCGGAGATATAGGGCATAATACCCAATGCAAAGACAGTTAAACGGGCTAAGGCGCCACCTGAGAAAAGATTAAATAGCCCCAAAATACCACGATTGCTATTAAATAATTCTGATAAGCGCGCAGGATCTAAACCCGGAACAGGAATGTGGGCTCCGATCCTAAAAACTAACAAGGCCCCTATTAAAAAGAATACCCTTTTCTTCAGTTCTGAAACGCCGCTTTGAGCCCCTATTTGTCTACTTTTTTGCATAGACTATTCGATCCTGCCCCCAGCAGCCTCGATAGCCTGCTTGGCGCCTTTTGTCACTGCAATTCCTTTTAACACCACAGCCTGGGTGATGGTTCCTGCTAAAATAACTTTGACGCGTTTAATCGTCTTAGGAAATACTTTAGCGTTCCATAAAGCCTCTAAATCAATCGAGATTGGACCGAGCTTCGCTAATTGATCCACCCGTAATTCTGCACAATCTTTTGACATCGCTGAATGAAAACCAAATTTTGGTAAGCGTCTTTGCAAAGGCATCTGACCGCCCTCAAAACCCACTTTATGATACCCACCCGCACGTGCCTTTTGTCCCTTATGCCCCTTACCACAGGTTTTTCCCATGCCTGAGCCAATACCACGCCCTAAACGCGTTGCTTTTTTCTTGGAACCTGGAGCAGGTTTTAATGTATTTAAGCGCATCATTTTAGTCGTTCCCCACAATCTCAGCCACGGTCTTACCACGTTTAGCAGCAATCTGCTCGGCAGAAGACATTTGTTTTAAACCTTTGACCGTTGCACGCACCACATTGACAGGATTCGTGGATCCAAGCGATTTGGCCAGCACATTATGAATACCCAAGACCTCAAAAATAGCGCGCATCGATCCACCTGCAATAATACCTGTACCATCTTTGGCAGGAAACATAAGGACCGTAGAAGCGCCATGACTGGCTCGAATAGGATGATGCAAAGTGCTTCCCTTGAGATCGATACGTATCAAATTACGTCGTGCATTTTCCATCGCTCTTTGAATCGCGACGGGGACCTCACGGGCTTTACTGCGTCCAATGCCAAAACGACCTTTACCATCGCCCACCACGGTCCAAGCAGAAAAACTAAACTTTCGGCCACCCTTCACTACAGTCGCACTGCGACGCACAGCGATAAGCTTTTCTTGAAAGCCATCCCCTTTTTGATCGACTGCTATACTTGCCATCGTTTATAAACCCTATTAAGTAAAACCTTAAATAATTAAGCCGCCCGCTCTTGCGGCCTCTGCCAAGGCCTTCACACGACCATGATAGCGGTATCCAGAACGATCAAAAGCAATGCGCTGAACGCCTTTGGCTTTTGCACGTTCGGCTACCAAATGTCCTACAGCTTCTGCCAATTGTACTTTATTGCCTTTATCTTTCTTGTTCAGGACAGCTTCTAAACTAGAAGCCGAGGCTAAAACTAAAGCACCCCTAGGGCAAAAAACCTGTGCATAAATATGTTGTGCGCTACGATACACACTAAGATAAGCAACATTTAATTCGGCAATCTTGGCCCGGCTGCGTCGGATACGACGCTGGCGTGCATTACGCATAGTATTCATAAAGGCCCCTACTTCTTCTTTTTGGTTTGTTTCAGAGGAATCACTGCACCAAAACGACGGATCCCTTTACCCTTGTAAGACTCTGGTGGTCTACATTCACAAATTTCTGCAGCTACTTTACCCAGTAATTCTTTATTAATACCTTGTAATATAATCTTTGCAGGCACAGGTACCACAACAGACACCCCTGCAGGTATAGGGAAAAGGACTGGATTCGAATAACCTAAACTTAATTCTAATTGGGCGCCCTGAATTTTGGCACGATAACCCACGCCCACAAGCTCTAGTTCTACATTAAAAAGCTCGGAAACACCGTGCATCATATTCTGGATCAGTCTAAAGGTTGTACCAACCATGGGATGAGGCTTGTTTTTGGCTAAAACCCTCAAAGTCTTGCCTTCAACGGCCACATCGACGGCCTCATGCAAATCATAGGCAAAAACACCATGTTTTCCCTTAATGGAAAGCGCACGGCCTGCAAGGTGCAAATCGACACCTGCTTTAATCTCTATGGCTTTTCTGGCAATTCTCGACATCGCAATCCCCTTTTAGGCCACCAAGCAAAGAACTTCGCCGCCCTGTCCCAAACGTGCGGCTTCTTTATCCGTCATCACGCCCCTAGAAGTAGAGAGTACAGCAATACCCAAACCACCCATCACTTTGGGTAACTTGTCTTTGTGTACATAGACACGCAAGCCTGGTCGACTCACACGTTTAATACTTTCGATCACTGGCTGCCCTTTATTAAAATACTTCAGCTGTATTACCAGTTGAACTTTGACTATTCCTACACGCTCGAAGGATTCAATATAACCTTCTTGCTTGAGAACAGACAAAATATCCACTTTTTTTCTAGAGGCTGGCACCACAACTTGGGCTTTATTCGCCATCTGCCCATTTCTTATGTGGGTTAGCATATCGGCGATTGGATCTTGTAAACTCATCGAAGCTCCTTTACCAACTGGCTTTGCGAATTCCGGGAATCAGGCCCTGCATGGCAAATTCCCGAAGCTTAGTACGACCCAAACCAAATCGGCGATACACACCGCGCGAACGACCCGTGACTAAACAACGATTTCTTAAACGACAACGGTTAGAATCTTTGGGTAAATCTTGCATTTTCTTTTGAACCAGCAGTTTCTTTTCAAAACTGAGATTGGGATCCCGAATTTGTGCGCGCAATGCTGCACGGATTACCTGAAAATGCGATACCAACTTTCGTTGACGCTTATCCTTATTGACCTTACATAATCTTGCCATAGTTTACTCTCTAAACGGAAACTGAAAAGCGGCCAATAAAGCCAAGCCTTCTTGATTATTACCAGCCGTTGTGGTGATGACGATATCCATACCACGCAGAGCCTCAATTTTATCATACTGAATTTCGGGGAAAATAATCTGCTCGGTAACGCCCATCGCATAATTACCACGCCCATCGAATGAACGACGATTCAAACCACGAAAATCGCGAATCCGAGGAATCGCAATAAACAACAAGCGCTCTAGAAAATCGTACATGCGATCGCCACGTAGCGTCACCATACAACCAATAGGCCAACCTTCACGAATTTTGAATCCAGCAACCGATTTGCGCGTCTTGGTAATCACTGGCTTTTGTCCTGCAATACGCATTAAATCGGCAAAGGCCTGATCGACTAATTTCTTATCATTGGCCGCCTGCCCCACACCCATATTAAGGGTTACTTTGGTAATTTTGGGAACCTGCATCACTGATTTATAATGAAATTCCTTGGTCAACTTTGGAAGTACTACTTCTTTGTAAAATGCTTTTAACCCCGTCGCCTTACGCATCTAAGACCTCTCCAGTCGATTTGAAGAACCGCACCTTGCGACCATCTTCTAGTGTTTTAAAGCCTACCTTGTCGGCCTTGGCCGTGGCCTGATTGAACATAGCAATATTCGAAATATGGATAGAGGCCTCTTTTTGAATAATACCGCCTGCACGATCCTGTGTTGCTTTAATATGTCGCTTCACAAGATTGATCCCCTCGACCAAAACCCGGACACTCGAAGCACAGGAAGCGCTTAAAACAGCCAACACCTGACCCGAACGGCCCTTATCCTTGCCTGCTCTAACGATTACCGTATCACCTTTCTTAATTTTTTTCATAGGGACTCTACCTACAATACTTCTAAGGCCAAAGAAATAATTTTCATAAACTGTTCCCGCTCACGCAATTCGCGGGTCACAGGACCTGAAACACGTGTACCCAGGGGCTGCAGCTGGTTATTTAACAAAACAACTGCATTATCATCGAAACGAATCACAGAACCATCGGCTCGACGCACACCATACGCAGAACGTACAATCACCGCCTTCAGCACCTCGCCTTTTTTGACTTTTCCTTTGGGTGCGGCCTCTTGCACACTGACGACAATGACATCACCAATGCCAGCTGTGCGACGCTTAGAGCCACCCAGGACTTTAATACATCTCACGCTACGGGCACCACTATTGTCTGCCACTTTCAGAACGGATTGCATTTGTATCATGGCCGACCTCCTTCAAAGGGGGGCATCATAGCACTCACGAGCACACCTTTTCAAGTCGCTTTACCAAAATCCAGGCTTTTGTCTTAGAAAGAGGCCTACATTCACGAATAACAACCTCATCCCCTTCATGACACTGATTTTCAGCATCATGTATCTGCAATTGTGTAAATCGATTCACAATTTTGCCATACAAGGCATGCTTGACCCTTCTGACCACCCGAACCACGGCTGTTTTATCAGCCTTGGAAGAGAGGACAATACCCTGTAGGGTTCGACCCTTGATAGCACATTCAGTCATGAGACCTGTCCTTCTTTTTGTGCCATCAGGGTTAAGGCCCGGGCAATCGCGCGACGCGCTTGTTTAATACCATGGGTCTGCTTAACATCGGCATTCGACTTTAACAATCGCATTTTAAACTGTGTACGCCTGAGCGTACTGACCAGCTCTCGGATTTCAGTGACCGTTTTAAGCTGTAATTCTGAGGTTTTCATCCCATCATCTCCCGAGCAATTAACTCTGTTGACATTGGCAGTTTTGCAGAGGCTAAACGAAAAGCCTCGCGTGCCAATTCAACACTCACACCTTCAATTTCAAACAAGACTCTACCAGGCTGTACCAGTGCGACCCAGTATTCAACATTACCCTTACCACTACCCATACGCACTTCTAAAGGCTTCTGGGTAATCGGTTTATCGGGAAATACTCTAATCCAGAGTTTACCGCCTCGTTTTACATAGCGACTAATCGCTCGCCTGGCGGCTTCTATCTGACGCGCCGTCACACGGGCATGTCCCAGCGCTCTTAAACCGAACTCACCAAAGCTCACCCGATTTCCACGGGTTGCAACACCTCGATTACGCCCTTTCATCTGTTTGCGAAATTTTGTTCGCTTAGGCTGCAGCATCGTCGCTCACCCCTTTTAATGATAGAATTTCGCCTTTGAAAATCCAAACTTTTACACCGATAATGCCATAGGTTGTCTTTGCAATCGCAGTGCCATAATCGATATCGGCTCTGAGGGTATGCAAAGGAACACGACCTTCACGACAGACTTCTGTGCGTGCAATCTCAGCACCGCCCAATCGACCTGCGACACAAATCTTGACGCCTTTAGCCCCTAAACGTATCGCCGTGCTCAGGGCTCTTTTCATTGCCCGACGAAACATAATGCGACGTTCTAGCTGTTGCGCAATACTTTGAGCCACTAAGGTAGCATCCAACTCTGGCTTTCTAATTTCTTCAATACGAATATCAACAGGCTGCCCAATTTTTGCGCTAAGATCTGCACGCAGCTTTCTAGCACCATCGCCCTTATGCCCTATAATCGCTGGGGCCTTGCCTGTTTTCAGAGTAAGACGCACATTACGACCCGTGCGCTCAATGAGAATATCGCTAAGCGCCGCGGACTCCGGTAAATATTTTTGTATATAACTACGAATCGCCAAATCGCTGGCCAAGGTTTTGGCAAAAGAAACGCCATTCTCCGGAAGCCACTTTGCAGAAGCCGACCGGATATAACCTAAACGAAAACCAACGGGATGTACCTTTTGCCCCATGACTTATCCTCTCTCTTGAAAACTCAAGCCGCAACCACTAAGGTGATATGACAGCTTCTTTTAACAATCCTATTTCCACGACCCTTGGCCCTTGGGCTCATACGCTTTAAACGAGGCCCCTCATCGACAAAAATACGTTCTACAGAAAGGCTATCGATATCCAAGCCCTTATTATGCTCTGCATTCGCAATCGCGGATAACAAAAGTTTTTTAATAATGGGCGCAGCCTTTTTGGTGCTAAAACTTAACAAATCAATAGCACGCGCCACAAGCAAACCACGAATTTGATCGGCCACCAACCGTGCCTTCTGTGGCGACAGCGCCACACCCGATAATTTTGCCCGAACCAATTGCGTCGTCATTATTTTTTATCCTTCTTGACAGGCTTAGCCTTGGTGGCTCTATCACCCGCATGCGCTTTAAAGGTACGCGTCGGTGAAAATTCACCCAATTTATGCCCTACCATATTTTCACTCACTAACACAGGTATATGGTTGCGACCGTTATGCACCAAAATGGTTAAACCGACCATCACAGGCAAAATCATGGAACGCCTAGACCAAGTCTTAATCGGTTTTTTAATGCGCGATTCAACGGCCACCTCTACTTTTCTGAGTAGATGGTCATCAATAAATGGCCCCTTTCTTAAAGAACGCGGCATTGTTTAACCCCTCTTATTTGCTTGCTTTACGTCTTCGGATAATCATCTTATCCGTACGCTTATTACGACGTGTCTTTCGACCTTCTGGCACACCCCATGGCGTGCAAGGTGGCCTACCACCCGAGGTACGTCCTTCACCACCCCCCAAGGGATGATCCACAGGATTCATGGCAACACCGCGTACACGTGGACGTATATTACGCCAACGACTGGCGCCAGCCTTACCCAATTTTATTAAGTTATGTTCGCTATTACCGACTTCGCCAATAGTAGCACGACAATCGAGGGCCACACGACGCACTTCACCTGATTTTAAACGCAGCGTAGCAAAACGACCTTCTTTGGCTAAAAACTGTATGGAAGAACCCGCGCTCCGTGCGAGCTGTGCACCCTTACCACTCTGCATCTCGACACAGTGCACCACAGAACCCACTGGAATATGACTTAAAGGTAAGCAATTACCCACGGCGATCGGTGCACGCTGACCGGACAATACTGAAGCACCTATTTTTAAGCCCTTCGGCGCAATCATATAACAACGCTCTCCGTCTGCATAACACACCAAGGCAATATTCGCGCTGCGATTGGGATCGTATTCTAAACGCTCGACAGTACCAGGAATATTTTCTTTATTACGCTTCCAATCGATGATGCGATAAGCTTGCTTATGCCCACCACCACGATGCCAAGACGTAATGCGACCATGTGAATTTCGACCACCTGTATTCGATTTTGCAACGACCAGAGGCTCATAGGGCTTACCCTTATGCAAGGTTTTATCCACCACCTTCACGACAAAGCGTCGCCCTGGAGAAGTTGGTTTCATTTTTACAATTGCCATGCCTAAAACCCCCGACTATTGAAAATTTTCTATATTAATGGTGTGACCCGCTGCTAATTGCACATAGGCTTTTTTCCAATGTGAGCGCTGGCCCGCAACTTGCTTAAAGTTTTTCACTTTACCGCGGACATTCAGCATTTGCACAGACAACACCTTGACTGAAAAAAGCTGCGCAACCGCTTCGGCCAGTTCCAACTTGGTTGCATCTTTGGCAACCTTAAAGACTACTTGATTAGCAGCCCCTGCTAAACGTACACTTTTTTCCGTCACATGCGGACCTAAAATGATAGAATATAAACGCTTCTCATTCATTTCAGCACCTCTTCAAATTGGCGTACTGCTGCAACGGTCATTAACACTTTCTCAAACTTAATCAGGTTGACAGGATCTGCATAGGCTGCCTGACACACCGCAATTTTCGATACATTACGGGCTGACAACTGTACATTTTCATCCCAAGCATCCGTAATAATAAGGACATTCTTTAAGCCCAAACTTGATAGTCTGTCCAACAAGTCCCTTGTTTTAGGCCGGGCAAGCCCTAGATCCTGCACGACGACCAAACGATCTTGGCGTACCAGTTCGGATAAAATGGCCTGCATCGCCGCACGATACATTTTCTTATTGACCTTCTGGCTGTGATCCGTAGGGCCTGCTGCAAAGGTTCGACCGCCCCCACGCCATATAGGACTACGAATGGTACCGGCACGTGCCCTACCAGTGCCTTTCTGTGCCCAAGGCTTCGCACCACCACCACGTACCTCGGCACGCGTGAGTTGTGCACGGGTACCTGAACGGCCCCCTGCTAAATACGCTGTCACCACTTGATGAACAAGGGCTTCATTAAAATCTCTGCCAAAGGTGGTTGCAGAAACATCTAATCCTTCGGTCGACACCCCACCCGGTATAGCCAATGCAAGCTTCATAGATCCCCCTTAGGCCACTTCGGTTAATTGGGTGTTGGTTCGCTTAACCGATGGGCAGATTAGAACCTGACCACCGGGTGCCCCCGGAATAGCGCCCTTAATGAGCAACACATTACGTTCAGCATCGACACGAACAATCGCTAAACTCTGAATGGTACAACGGGTATTCCCATATTGACCCGCCATTTTCTTCCCCTTAAACACACGACCTGGCGTTTGATTTTGACCAATGGATCCAGGCTTACGGTGTGATAAAGAGTTACCATGCGAAGTATTCTGCGTTCTAAAATTATGTCGCTTAACCGTACCCGAAAAACCATGACCTCGGCTCGTACCTGTTACATCTACCCACTGCCCTGCGCAAAATTGATCCGCTCTTAATTCATCCCCTACCTGGATAGAGGCGATCTCTGCCGCATCGACACGAAATTCCACGAGCGCCAAACCTGGCAACACATTGGCTTTGGCATAATGTCCTAACACAGGTTTGCTGAGACATTTTGCACGCCGCACACCTAAAGCAACTTGAATGGCATTATAACCATCCTTTTCGAGTGTCTTAAGCTGTACGACCTTATTCGATTGCAAGGAGACAACACTCACAGGAATGGAACTATCATTGAGCGGATCAAAGATTCGCGTCATACCACATTTAAGACCTACTACACCTACTGCCATCTTGTTCTACTCCTCAGCTCAAGGCAATTTTTACATCAACGCCTGCGGCCAAATCTAATTTCATGAGTGCATCAACCGTTTTATCGGTTGCACCCACAATAATAATCAATCGTTTATGCGTTGCAATTTCATATTGATCCCGCGCATCTTTATCGATATGCGGAGAAATCAATATCGTGAATCGCT
>CAMCTX010000010.1 GCA_945878715.1 Legionella genomosp. 1
GTGAAGATACGCATCGTATGGCAGAGGCAAACAAAGCATTTTCACATTACCGTTGGTAAGAGGATAAAGACGTGTCCCGTGTAACCCCTATTGAGCACTATCGTAATATCGGCATCGTGGCCCACATTGATGCAGGAAAAACGACAACCACTGAGCGTATTCTCTATTATACCGGTGCTTCCTATAAAATAGGCGAAGTCCATGATGGCGAAAGCACCACGGATTGGATGCCACAGGAAAAAGAACGTGGTATTACCATTACTGCAGCCGCTATTACCTGCCATTGGGCGGGGATGGCGAAGCAATATCCCGATCATCGCATTAATATTATCGATACCCCAGGTCACGTCGATTTTACCATTGAAGTAGAGCGCTCCTTGCGTGTTTTGGATGGTGCTTGTGTGGTCTTCTCAGCGGTGGATGGTGTGGAGCCACAGTCTGAAACCGTTTGGCGTCAAGCCAATAAATATGGTGTTCCGCGTATTGCCTTTGTGAATAAAATGGACCGTGTAGGTGCCGATTTATTGCGCGTGGTTGGGCAAATTAAAAGTCGGTTAGGTGCAAACCCTGTGCTTATTCAGATCCCTATTGGTGCAGAAGACTCTTTTGAAGGGGTCGTCGATCTGGTCCGTATGCAGGCTATTTATTGGGATGATGCGAACCAAGGTATGACCTTTGAATTAAGGCCTATTGCGCCCGAGATGCAGGAACTCTGTCAGGTATGGCGCGATAAGCTCATTGAAGCTGTTGCTGAAGCCTCTGAAGACCTCATGGAAAAATATTTAAACGCAGAATCTTTTACAGAGACAGAGGTTCGTAGTGGCTTGCGGGTTCTAACCTTGGGATCAAAAATCGTGCCCGTTCTGTGTGGTACAGCCTTTAAGAATAAAGGTGTGCAGGCCATGTTGGATGCAGTCATCGATTATTTACCTGCTCCGAATGATGTCACACCGATTCAGGGTGTTTTGCAGAATAAAGATGAAACGGTAGAGAGTCGTCCTGCTTCCGATACAGAACCTTTTGCAGCCTTGGCGTTTAAGGTGATGACCGATCCTTTTGTAGGCACCTTAACCTTTTTTAGAGTCTATTCAGGTGTGCTTCAATCCGGCGATACCATTTTAAATACCGTGAAAGATAGGCGTGAACGTATTGGTCGTATCTTGCTGATGCATGCCAATAATCGAGAAGAAATTAAAGAAGTACGTGCGGGCGATATTGCAGCTGCCGTGGGTCTTAAAAATACCACCACCGGCGATACCTTGAGTGATGAAGCACGTGCCATTGTGCTTGAAAAAATGGATTTTCCAGAGCCTGTGATTGCGCTTGCGGTTGAGCCCAAAACCAAGGCCGATCAGGAAAAAATGAGCCTTGCGCTCGGGAAGTTGGCCCAAGAAGATCCTTCTTTCAGAGTGAAAACAGATATTGAAACAGGGCAAACGATTATTTCTGGCATGGGTGAATTACATTTAGATATTATTGTCGATCGTATGCGTCGTGAATTTAAGGTTGAGGCTAACATTGGTAAGCCGCAGGTTTCTTATCGAGAGACTATTCGCAAATCAGTTGAGCAAGAAGGTAAATATATTCGTCAAACCGGTGGTCGTGGGCAGTACGGTCATGTTTGGTTAAAGATGGGACCTGCAGAAACGGGTACAGGTATTCAATTTTTTAATGAAGTCGTGGGTGGTACAGTACCTAAAGAATATGTCCCAGCGATTGAAAAGGGTGTGCGTGAGCAAGCAGAGAATGGTGTGCTTGCAGGTTATCCTGTTGTGGATGTCACGGTTACCTTGTTTGATGGTTCTTATCACGATGTCGATTCCAATGAAATGGCCTTTAAAATCGCAGGTTCTATGGCTTTTAAAGCCGGTGCCCTGAAGGCCAGTGCCGTTCTATTAGAACCCATTATGAAAGTTGAAGTGATTACGCCTGAAGAATACATGGGTGATGTGGTGGGCGATCTGAATCGACGACGTGGTATTATCCATGGCATGGAAGACACTGTTTCAGGTAAACATATTCGGGCCGAAGTGCCTTTATCTGAGATGTTTGGTTATGCCACCGATATGCGTTCGATGTCTCAGGGGCGTGCAACCTATACAATGGAATTTGTACGTTATGCTGAGACGCCAGCCAATATTGCCGAAGGTATTATTGAAAAGCGTAAAGGGTAATTTTCGATTCGAAGCATCGTTATTTTAAAGAGGTGTTGTGATGGCGAAGAGTAAATTTGAACGAGATCTTCCACATATTAATGTAGGAACGATTGGACACGTCGATCATGGTAAGACGACCTTAACAGCCGCTTTAACGAAAGTGCTGGCCAAGAAATATGGTGGAGAGTTTAAGGACTATAACCAGATTGATGCAGCGCCTGAAGAACGAGCCCGTGGTATTACGATTGCCACCGCGCATGTGGAATACCGTTCCGCTGCACGTCATTATGCGCACGTCGATTGCCCTGGCCATGCCGATTATGTGAAGAACATGATTACCGGTGCAGCACAAATGGATGGTGCGATTTTAGTGGTATCCGCAGCCGATGGCCCAATGCCTCAGACCCGCGAACATATTTTGTTGGCCCGTCAGGTGGGTGTACCTTATATTGTGGTGTTTTTGAATAAAGCCGATATGGTAGACGATCCCGAACTACTGGAATTGGTCGAAATGGAAGTGCGTGACTTGCTCACTTCTTATAATTTTCCTGGGGATACCACCCCGATTGTGGTGGGCTCTGCGTTGAAGGCCCTTCAGGGTGATACCTCTGAAATAGGTGAAGGCGCGATTTTCAAATTAGTCGAAGCCATGGATACTTACTTCCCTATTCCAGAACGGGCTGTTGATCTACCTTTCTTAATGCCGATCGAAGATGTGTTATCGATTTCGGGCCGCGGTACGGTGGTGACGGGTCGTATTGAGCGTGGTATTGCGAAGGTGGGCGATGAGCTTGAGATTGTAGGCTTAAAGACCACGCAAAAGACGATTTGTACGGGTATCGAGATGTTTAGAAAATTACTCGATCAGGGTCAGGCCGGAGACAACGTGGGTGTGCTGCTCAGAGGCACGAAGCGTGAAGATGTGGAACGCGGTCAAGTGTTGGCCAAGCCGGGTAGCATTACGCCGCATACCAAATATGAGGCTGAAGTGTATATTCTGTCCAAAGATGAAGGGGGTCGACATACACCTTTCTTCAATGGCTATCGTCCTCAGTTTTACTTTAGGACTACGGATGTGACGGGTTCGGTTAATTTACCGGCTGGGGTAGAGATGGTCATGCCTGGGGATAATATTAAGATGGAAATCACCTTGATTGCGCCTGTTGCCTTGGAAGAAGGTGTACGCTTTGCAATCCGTGAGGGTGGTAAAACAGTGGGAGCCGGTGTGGTTTCCAAGGTTCTGGAATAATAGTGTATTGTAGGGCGTTTTTGAAAAGAAGTAGGTCAGTAGCTCAATTGGCAGAGCAGCGGTCTCCAAAACCGCAGGTTGTGGGTTCGATTCCCTCCTGGCCTGCCATAGAGCATAAAAATGGGCAGAAGTAGAGAATGACCTTTGAAACTTCCAAGCGAATGGATGGGCTGTATGCTGCTTTAGCGGTATTGCTGATCCTCTCGTTGTTTGTAGCGAATCGCTACCTGGGAAATGTTTCAGGTCTGTGGCGGCTCTTAGGCTTTTTGGTAGCTGCTTCGCTTGTTTTAGTGTTGTTATGGAAGACCCGTTGGGGTCGTAGTGTCTTTGTGCAGTGTCAGGATGTACGCCAAGAGGTTGCTAGAATGCACTGGCCTACACGACAGGAAACGATACAGACCACCGTCGCGACTTTAGCCATGGTCTTGGTCATGGGGCTGATATTGTGGACAGCCGATTTTCTTTTATTGCGAGCGGTTAAATGGTTAACCGGCCATTGGGGAGTATAAGGGCGAATGGCTAAGCGCTGGTATGTTGTACACGCCTATTCGAGTTTCGAGTTGCGTGTCAAACGTTCTTTAGAAGACCGTATTAAATTATTAGGTCTGGAACACAAGTTTGGTGATATCCTCGTGCCAACCGAAGAAGTGGTCGAGATTCGTTCTGGGCAAAAGCGTAAAAGTGAACGTAAGTTTTTCCCAGGCTATGTCTTAGTTAGTATGGAAATGGATGACGAAACCTGGCATTTGGTGCGTCATATTCCAAAGGTTTTGGGTTTTATAGGGGGCACTTCCGCGCAGCCTGCGCCTATCTCCGATAAAGAAGCCGATGCCATCTTACAGCGTGTGCAAGAAGGGGTGGATAAACCCAGACCTAAGGTATTGTTTGAAGCAGGCGAAGTGATCCGTGTAACCCAAGGTCCTTTTGCCGATTTCAATGGAGTTGTTGAAGAAGTTAATTATGAGAAAAATCGTATGCGGGTGGCTGTTCTAATTTTTGGTCGCTCCACACCGGTCGATTTAGATTTCTCGCAGGTCGAAAAGGCTTAAGTTTTATTATTAATAGCGGGGAGCTTTTCTAACGAGAAGCGTTTGTACCCACGATGAGGTGTAGACAATGGCACAGGTGCAGAGCAAGAAAAAAATAGAGGCCCTCCTGAAGATTCAGGTGAAGGCAGGCGAGGCAGATCCCAAGCCACCGATTGGTACGGCGCTCGGTCCTCGTGGTGTCAATATTATGGATTTTTGTAAAGCCTTTAATGCGCAGACACAAAATCTACCCGGCATTAAAAAAGGTACGCCCTTACCAGTGGTCATTACGATTTATGCTGATCGTAGTTTTACCTTTGAGATTAAAACACCACCTGCCAGTGTGCTGCTACGGGAAGCTGCGGGTATCGAAAAGGGTAGTAGTACACCGAATAGCAATAAAGTAGGCAAAATCTCTCGTGCAGCGTTGGCCGAGATTGCCACCAAAAAACGACCCGATTTAACAGCCTCCGATCTAGAAGCGGCGATGCGTACGATTGCAGGCAGTGCGAGAAGCATGGGATTAGAGGTGGAGGATTAAAATGGCAACAAAACTTTCTAAACGTACAAAAGCCATTCGATCGCGTCTCACGGTTGCTAAAGCTTATGCTTTTGCCGATGCGGTTGCGTTTCTAAAATCCTTACCACCCTTAAAGTTTCGTGAGAGCGTGGATATTAGTGTCAATTTGGGCGTAGACGCACGTCAGTCCGATCAAACGGTACGCGGTGCCGTGGTTTTACCCTTTGGTACGGGTAAAACGGTTCGTGTGGCTGTCTTTACCCAGGGCAAGAATGCAGAGGCTGCAAAAGCCGCAGGGGCTGACGTCGTAGGGATGGATGATTTAGCACAAGCCATTCAGGGTGGCATGCTCGATTTCGACGTCGTGATTGCCAGTCCCGATGCCATGGGCGTGGTCGGACGCTTAGGACAAATATTAGGGCCACGGGGTTTAATGCCTAATCCCAAGGTGGGTACTGTGAGTATGGATGTCGCCACAGCGGTGAAAAATGCCAAATCCGGTCAGGTGCGTTATCGTTCCGATAAAAATGGGATTGTGCATGGTTGCGTGGGCAAGGTGGACTTTTCTTTAGAGGCTTTAAAGGCCAATGTGTTGGCTGTTTTGGACGGTTTGCGTAAGGCAAAGCCCAGCACAGCGAAGGGGATTTATCTTAAAAAGATCACCCTTTCTACAACCATGGGTCCCGGCTTGATGATCGATCAAGCCTCATTTGATAGTTAGCATTTAGCAGCAATGGCTGTCTAAGACCGCGAGTACGGTGGTTTAAATAACCGAAAGGTAGCTCGCGCAGACGGTACTGAAAGGCGGATATTCCGAACGGAGGTTACCGTAAGGGGCAGTCCCTCTTCATAAGGGGATTGCAAAGAGTTGTCATTATTAGAGGGTAGTCACGGTGGCGCTGAAGTTAGAACAAAAGAAAACGATCGTCTCAGAGGTCAGTGATCTCGCGAATCGATCGCTATCCTTAATAGCCTTAGAATACCGAGGTCTTTCGGTTGCCGAGTTAACAGAGCTAAGGGTGCAAGCCCGTAAAGCGGCTGTTCATCTTCGTGTGGCACGTAATACTTTGGTACGGCGTGCGCTCAAAGGAACCTCTTTTGAGTGTATCAACGAATCGTTGGTAGGGCCGCTTCTCTTGGCGTTCTCAACCACCGAGTTAAGTGCAGGCGCACGTTTGGTGCGGGATTTTGCGAAGAAAAACGAAAAGTTGATTGTGAAGGTCTTGTCTTTAGATGGCAAATCCTTCGATAAAAAACAGCTCGATTTTGTCGCAAGCTTACCGACGCGTGATGAAGCACTTTCTAAGTTGTTGGCCGTGATGAAGGCACCTATTGGCAAGTTCGTACAGACACTGGCTGCACCCCATACCAAACTACTAAGAACCTTAGTAGCGGTACGTGATGCAAAACAGGCTGGCGCTTAATTTTTACGTTTAACCTAGATGTGGAGTAATTGAATATGACCCTTTCAAATGAAGAAATCCTCAAGGCCATTGCGAAGAAGCCTGTCATGGATATTGTTGAATTAATAGCCATGATGGAAAAAGAATTTAATGTAACTGCCGCGGTTGCTGTTGCAGCCCCTGCAGCGGGTGGTGCTGTTGCAAGTGCTGCTGCTGAAGAGCAGACAGAATTTAAAGTGGTTATGAGCAATCATGGCGCCAATAAAGTGGGTGTCATTAAGGTTGTGCGTACCATTACCAATCTAGGCTTAAAAGAAGCCAAAGACTTGGTAGAAGGTACCCCTGCTGTTGTGAAAGAAGGCATTTCCAAGAAAGATGCCGAAGACATCAAAAAGCAGCTTGTTGAAGCAGGCGCAGAAGTAGACATTAAATAAAGTGTAGGGGCGGACCTCTGTGTCCACCCCTCATGGGAATGGCCAATAGTTATGCTGTTGGCCATTTAAGTGATTTCACATAAAGGTCAGAGGGACCGAGATGGCTTATACTGACACGCGAACATTGTCTTATACCGAGCGTAAACGCATTCGAGCGAATTATGGCAAACGGCCAGATACCTTGGAGGCACCGCCCCTATTGGCGATACAATTAGAGTCTTATAAGACTTTTTTGTATCCCAGTGTGCGTTCAAAATCGAGAATAAAGAAAGCGGGCTTGGATGAAGCCTTTCAATCTGTTTTTCCGATTGTGGGTTATTCAGGCCATGCAGCGCTGGAATATGTAAGCTATCAACTCGGCACGCCGGCCTTTGATGTCAAAGAATGCCAAATTCGTGGGCTTACCTATGCGGCACCCTTGCGTGTAAAAATTCGTTTGGTGATTTTCGATAGAGAATCACCCTCTGATGCAAAAGTCGTCAAGGATGTTAGAGAGCAAGAAGTCTACATGGGCGAATTGCCACTGATGACCGAAAGCGGGACTTTTGTGATTAACGGCACAGAACGTGTGGTCGTCTCACAGTTACATCGTTCACCCGGTGTTTTCTTTGAACATGATAAGGGTAAGACCCATTCTTCTGGTAAATTGCTACATGCGGGACGCATTATTCCCGGTCGTGGTTCTTGGCTGGATATGGAATTCGATCCCAAGGATTGTTTGTTCGTTCGCATAGACAGACGTCGCAAATTACCTGCTACCGTGATGTTGCGTGCTTTAGGCTATGGTACCGAAGAAATACTCGGCATCTTCTTTGAAACCAATACCTTTCATTTTGAGAAAGGACAATGGGTGTTGGAAGTGGTGGCCGATCGTTTACGTGGAGAGACGGCGCTTTGTGATATTAAAACCCCTGCAGGCGATCTCATTGTCGAAGCCGGCCGGCGTATTATTGCCAAGCATATTCGTCAAATCGAATCCTTTGGTATTCGAAGCTTAGACGTTTCTGCCGATTATTTAATGGGTAGAACCTTGGCTCATGATCTCATCGATCCCTCCAGCGGCGAGATCCTAGCCTTAGCGAATGCCGAGATTGGCGCTGATATTATGAGAATGGTACAGGAAGCCAAGATCACCACCCTAAAGACTCTCTTTAGCAATGATTTGGATCGGGGTCCTTATATTTCCGATACGCTCAGGATCGATTCCTGTAAGACGCAATTGGAAGCTTTTGTAGAAATTTACCGCATGATGCGTCCGGGCGAACCGCCCACAGCCGATGCGGCAGAGCAATTATTCAAGAATCTATTTTTCAGCCCAGAGCGTTATGATTTATCGTCTGTGGGTCGTATGAAATTTAACCGTCGCTTAGGTCGCAGCGAATCTGAAGGACCGGGTATCTTAAGCAAAGAAGATATTGTAGATGTATTGAAGGTCTTGATTGATATTCGCGATGGTCGCGGTGAAATCGATGACATTGATCACCTAGGTAATCGTCGTGTACGTAGCGTGGGTGAAATGGCAGAAAACCAATTTCGCGTGGGCTTGGTACGTGTAGAGCGTGCGGCCAAAGAGCGTCTTAGTTTGGCCGAATCTGAAGGTTTAATGCCTCAGGATTTGATTAATGCTAAGCCAGTCTCTGCAGCGATTAAAGAATTCTTTGGTTCAAGCCAATTGTCTCAGTTTATGGATCAAAATAATCCTTTATCGGAAGTGACGCACAAGCGTCGGGTTTCGGCCCTTGGGCCTGGTGGTTTAACCCGCGAAAGAGCAGGTTTTGAAGTCCGAGACGTTCACATTACGCATTATGGTCGTGTGTGTCCTATCGAAACACCGGAAGGTCCCAATATTGGTTTAATCAATTCTCTGGCGGTCTATGCGCGTACGAATGAGTATGGCTTTTTAGAAAGCCCCTATCGTAAAGTTGTTGCAGGTAAGGTCACGCATGAGATTGAGTATTTATCCGCGATTGAAGAAGGGCAATTTGTTATCGCGATGGCCAACACGCGTTTAGATAAAAACGCTGCCTTGGTGGACGATCTGGTACCGTGTCGTCACAAAAATGAATTTACCTTTTCAACACCCGATCGTGTGGAGTATATGGATGTCTCGCCCAAGCAGATTGTCTCTGTGGCGGCGTCCTTAATACCCTTCTTAGAACATGATGATGCAAACCGCGCCCTGATGGGATCGAATATGCAACGTCAAGCCGTGCCCACGCTTTGTACCGAAAAACCTTTAGTGGGTACCGGTATGGAACGCATGGTAGCCATTGATTCGGGCGTCGCAGTGATTGCGCGTCGCGGTGGTCTGGTCGATTCTGTGGATGCAGGCCGTATTGTGGTGCGTGTGAATGATAGCGAAACCGAAGCAGGTAATGCTGGGGTTGAGATCTATAATCTAACCAAATATGTGCGTTCTAATCAGAATACCTGTATTAACCAAAGACCTTTGGTAAGTCCAGGCGATCGGATCCGAGCGGGCGATGTCTTAGCCGATGGTCCTTCCACCGATATGGGTGAATTGGCCTTGGGTAAGAATCTATTGGTCGCTTTCATGCCTTGGAATGGTTACAACTTTGAAGATTCCATTCTTATTTCCGAGCGCATTGCAGAGCAAGATAAATTTACAACCGTTCATATTGAAGAATTAACCTGTATTTCTAGAGATACCAAGCTGGGTCCTGAAGAAATTACCGGTGATATTCCCAATGTGGGAGAAGGCGCATTATCCCGATTGGATGAGGCGGGTATTGTCTATATTGGGGCAGAAGTTGATTCCGGCGATATTTTGGTCGGTAAAGTAACGCCGAAGGGCGAAACACAGCTTACACCGGAAGAGAAGCTATTAAGAGCTATCTTTGGTGAGAAAGCCTCCGATGTGAAAGATACTTCCTTGCGCGTACCCACAGGCATGAGTGGTGTCATTATTGATGTGCAAGTCTTTACCCGGGATGGGGTTGAAAAAGATAACCGTGCTTTAGCGATTGAGAATGCAGCGCTGATGCGGGTGAAGAAAGATTTGCAAGACGAACTGCGGATCCGAGAAGAAGATCTGTATCAACGCGTCCAT
Source organism: Legionella genomosp. 1 (assembly GCA_945878715.1). GTDB lineage: Bacteria > Pseudomonadota > Gammaproteobacteria > UBA6186 > Azoamicaceae > CADEGZ01. The sequence goes on from CAMCTX010000010.1 coordinate 9,861, forward strand.
CAATTATTGTTGGATAAGGTTGCAGCCGGTGGCCCCAATCGCTTGAAAGCAGGCACGCCTGTAAGCGATGCCTATTTGGCCGATTTAGCACGCGATCGTTGGTTTGAAATACGTCTTAAAGATGATGAAGCCAATCAGCAATTAGAAATTGCCAAAGAACAGCTGGGTGAATTGCTACGCTTCCATGCGGAACAATTAGAGGCCAAGCACAAAAAACTGAAGCAGGGTGATGATCTCGCACCGGGTATTTTAAAAGTCGTGAAGGTGTATTTGGCGGTGAAGCGTCGCTTACAACCCGGCGATAAGATGGCCGGTCGTCACGGTAATAAAGGCGTGGTCTCTATTATTGTGCCGGTTGAAGATATGCCTTATTTGGAAGATGGAACGCCCGTCGATATCGTATTGAATCCGCTCGGTGTGCCTTCTCGTATGAATGTGGGACAAGTCTTAGAGACCCATTTGGGTTGGGCTGCCAAAGGCTTGGGTCTTAAAGTACAAAAGATGTTGGAACAGCGTACGAAAGTGGCTGAAATCCGACGATTCTTGGATACCGTTTACAATTTGAATGGGCGCCAGTCCATAGACCTAAACCAGCTCAGCGATGATGAGCTGATTGTTTTGGCCAAAAACTTGTGTGAAGGGATTCCGATGGCAACGCCCGTGTTTGATGGGGCTTCCGAGGCAGAAGTGAAGCAGTTATTAAGAATGGCTGGTTTGCCTGAAAGTGGACAAACCACCTTGTATGATGGCCGAAGCGGCTTGGCTTTTGATAGGCCGACCACCGTAGGTTATATGTACATGCTCAAATTGAATCACTTAGTGGACGATAAGATGCATGCCCGTTCGACAGGATCTTACAGTCTGGTTACCCAGCAACCACTGGGCGGTAAAGCACAATTTGGTGGACAGCGTTTTGGTGAGATGGAAGTCTGGGCTTTAGAAGCTTATGGCGCTGCTTATACGCTGCAAGAGATGTTGACCGTGAAATCGGACGATGTCGCAGGTCGTACCAAAATGTATAAAAACATTGTGGATGGTGACCATCGAATGGAAGCAGGGATGCCAGAATCCTTTAACGTCTTGGTCAAGGAGATCCGTTCTCTGGGAATCAATATTGAATTAGAGAACGATTAATTTTTGGAGGCCTACAGGTGACAGACATACTAAGCTTGCTAACGCCACAGGGACAACATGAGGAGTTCAACAGTGTTGTACTCAGTTTGGCCCCGCCGGATTTAATCCGTTCACGATCTTTCGGAGAAGTTAAAAAACCCGAGACGATTAACTATCGTACCTTTAAGCCAGAAAGAGATGGTTTATTTTGTGCGAAAATTTTTGGTCCTGTGAAAGACTATGAGTGTTTATGCGGTAAATATAAGCGTCTAAAACACCGTGGTGTTATTTGTGAAAAATGTGGTGTAGAAGTTGCGCTGGCTAAAGTAAGGCGAGAACGCATGGGCCATATAGAGCTTGCAAGCCCTGTGGCACACATCTGGTTTTTAAAATCCTTGCCTTCTAGAATTGGTTTGTTATTAGATATGACCTTGCGTGATATCGAACGCGTTTTGTATTTTGAAGCGCATTTGGTCATCGATCCCGGTATGACCCCTTTAGAAAAAGGGCAATTGCTGAGTGAGGAAGCCTATGTAGAAGCCCAAGAACAATATGGTGATGATTTTGAAGTGCGCATGGGTGCAGAGGCTATTCAAATCTTATTAAAGCGTTTGGATCTGCCTGCAGAAACCTTGCGTATTCGTGAAGAATTACCGGGTACCAATTCTGAAACGCGCTCCAAAAAATTGGTGAAGCGTCTGAAGCTGATGGAAGCCTTTATGAGCTCTGGCAATAAGCCTGAGTGGATGGTGATGTCCGTATTACCGGTTTTACCACCCGATTTAAGGCCTTTGGTGCCACTTGATGGCGGTCGTTTTGCAACCTCGGATTTAAATGATTTATACCGTCGTGTGATTAATCGTAATAATCGATTAAAACGTCTGCTCGATTTAGGTGCACCCGATATTATTGTGCGCAATGAAAAACGTATGTTGCAAGAATCGGTCGATGCCCTCTTGGATAATGGGCGACGCGGTCGGGCTATTACCGGTTCCAATAAACGTCCTTTAAAATCCTTGGCCGATATGATCAAGGGTAAGCAAGGTCGCTTTAGACAGAATTTATTAGGTAAGCGTGTCGATTACTCCGGTCGTTCGGTGATCGTCGTGGGTCCAACCCTGAAGTTGCATCAATGCGGTTTGCCCAAGAAGATGGCGCTAGAGCTGTTCAAACCCTTTATTTTCAGCAAATTGGAGTTTCGTGGTCTTGCAACGACCATTAAAGCAGCCAAGAAAATTGTGGAAAGTGAAGGTGCTGAAGTATGGGATATCTTAGAAGAAGTGATTCGTGAACATCCTGTATTGCTCAATCGTGCACCCACGCTGCATCGTTTAGGTATTCAGGCCTTTGAGCCACTCTTGGTAGAAGGTAAAGCCATACAATTGCATCCGCTGGTCTGTGCGGCCTATAACGCCGACTTTGATGGCGATCAAATGGCTGTCCATATACCGCTAACCATCGAGGCACAATTAGAAGCACGGGCCTTGATGATGTCGACGAATAATATTCTATCGCCTGCAAATGGCGAGCCTATTATCGTGCCTTCAAAGGACATTGTTCTGGGCTTGTATTACATGACCCGTGAGCAGGTGAATGTATTGGGTGAGGGATCGATCTTCAGCGATGTGGCTGAAGCACGTCGCGCCTATGAAAATGCCGTGGTTCACTTACACGCGAAGGTTCGTGTGCGTGTGCCGCATGAAAATCCTGAGCAGGGTTTGGTCTTGGTGGAAACCACTGTTGGACGTGCCTTGTTATCCGAAATCTTACCCGCAGGTATGCCCTATAGCATTGTGAATCAGGTGATGAATAAGAAAGTGATTTCTATTCTGATTAACGATTGTTATCGTAAAGCAGGGCTCAAACAAACCGTTATTTTTGCCGATCAACTGATGTATACCGGTTTTGCCTATGCAACACGATCGGGACTTTCCATCGGTGTGAATGATTTGCTGATTCCTGAAAGCAAGGGTGCCATCATTGCTGCTGCGGAAGAAGAAGTGCGCGAAATTGGCATGCAGTATGCTTCTGGTTTAGTCACACACGGTGAGCGTTATAACAAGGTGGTCGATATTTGGTCACGGACCAATGATCAAGTAGCGAAAGCTATGATGACCGAACTCTCTACCGAAATCGTGCAAGATGCCAAGGGTGCATCGGTGAGCCAAGAGTCTTTCAATTCCATTTATATGATGGCCGATTCCGGTGCCCGAGGATCAGCCGCTCAGATACGACAGTTGGCGGGTATGAGAGGTCTGATGGCCAAGCCTAACGGCTCGATTATCGAGACGCCTATTCGTGCCAACTTCCGTGAAGGTTTAAATGTTCTAGAGTACTTTATTTCTACCCATGGTGCGCGTAAAGGTCTGTCGGATACAGCCCTTAAAACTGCTAGCTCGGGTTATTTAACCCGCCGTTTAGTGGATGTTGCCCAAGATGTGGTCGTGACTGAAGTTGATTGTGGAACCTTTGAAGGTTTAACCATGAGCCCGCTCATTGAAGGTGGTGATGTGGTAGAGCCCTTAAGAGAGCGCGTATTAGGTCGTGTGGTCTTGGGGGATATTATTGATCCACAAACCGGTGTGGTGGTCATTGAAGACAGTGCCCTCTTAGATGAAGAGAAGGTCGATCATCTAGAACGTTTGGGTATTGATCATGTCAAAGTGCGATCGGCCATTACCTGTCAAACACGTTATGGGATTTGTGCCAAGTGCTATGGTCGCGATTTAGCCTCCGGTTCCTTTATTAATATTGGCGAGGCAGTCGGCGTCATTGCTGCACAATCCATTGGTGAACCGGGTACACAGTTAACCATGCGTACCTTCCATATTGGTGGTGCGGCTTCCCGTGCAACCGCTGAAAACAGCGTACAGGTGAAGTCTAAGGGTCGTGTTCGTTTACAGAATGTTAAATTATTAGCCCATGCCAAAGGTTATAGCATTGTCGTTTCTCGTTCCGGGGAATTGACGATTGCCGATGAACAAGGTCGTGAATGGGAACGTTATAAATTGCCCTACGGTGCCATGATTACGGTATCAGAAGGTGATAGGGTTGAAGCAGGCCAAACGGTTGCAACCTGGGATCCGCATAATCACCCCATCGTGACGGAAGTTGCGGGACGGGTTCAGTATATGGATCTTATCGATGGTCTTACCATGCGTCGTCAAACCGATGAACTCACCGGGTTGACCAGCGTTGTGGTCATGGATATGAAACAACGTAACGTGGGTGGTAAAGATTTACGGCCTATGGTGAAGTTGGTCGATGAAGCCGGTCAAGATCTACATTTACCGGGCAGTAACTTACTAGCCCACTATTCCTTATCCATGGATGCCGTGGTCAGTGTTGAAGATGGTGCATTGGTTGGGGTGGGTGACGTGGTCGCACGTATTCCACAAGAAACCTCAAAGACTCGTGATATTACGGGTGGTTTACCCCGGGTTGCCGATCTCTTCGAAGCACGTCGTCCTAAAGAGGCCGAGATTTTGGCAGAAATTTCAGGGGTGATTAGCTTTGGTAAAGAAACCAAAGGTAAACGCCGTATGTTGATTACGGCCAACGATGGTCAGGTGCATGAAGCTTTAATTCCTAAGTGGCGTCATGTAGGCGTCTTTGAAGGTGAGCAAGCGCAGCGCGGTGAGAAAATTGCCGATGGTTCGCCCGATCCGCATGAAATCCTGCGTTTATTGGGTGTGGATGTGCTTGCCAATTATATTGTGAACGAAGTACAGGATGTTTACCGCTTACAGGGTGTGAAGATTAACGATAAGCATATCGAAGTTATTGTGCGTCAGATGTTGCGTAAAGTAATTATCGTTACACCGGGTGAAACACGTTATTTACAAGGTGAGCAATTAGATATTATCGAGATCAAAGAAGCCAATGATAAGGCTGTGGCAGAAGGCAAGATCCCGGCTATCTATGAACATGTATTGCTGGGTATTACCAAAGCATCACTCGCGACCGAGTCCTTTATCTCTGCGGCTTCTTTCCAAGAAACCACACGTGTTTTAACGGAAGCGGCAGTCGCTGGAAAGCGCGATCGTCTACGGGGCTTAAAAGAAAACGTAACAGTAGGACGTTTAATTCCTGCCGGTACAGGCTTGGCCTATCACGAAGCACGTCGCAAAGCGCGCTTGGCGGCATCCTTACGGCATGAACCCACCTCGATGGACATTCAGCAGGCTTTGGGCGAAGCGCTTAATTCTGCAGAAGCAGCCGATGATGCGGCTGCGGCAGCCGCAGCAGATCTAGCAATAGCAGCAGGTGTGGACGATCTAAGCAGTGGCGCAGGTAGCACCTGATCAGCCTTATCTAGAAACCGATCGCCTGTACCTGCGGCCGCTGGTACAGGCCGATTTTGATCGTCTTTGCCTTTTAGACACCGATCCCACCGTGCGTTCCTTTTTTCCAGAGGGCGTACTCACACCCACACAGGTTCAATCTGAGCTCGATCGCCATCTGCTTGGCTGGCAAACCTTAGGTTTTGGTATTTTCGCCGCCATTCACAAAGAAAGCCAATTGCTTATAGGTCGATGTGGCTTTGCCCAATTAAAAAACGGTACTGTAGAAATGGGTTTTCTATTTTTACCCGAATATTGGGGGCAGGGTTATGCCAGCGAGGCCGCCCAAAGCGCATTAGCTTGGGGTTTAGAGCATGTTCCAGTGGATCGCATTGTGGGCTTCGCCCCCTGCGATCACCTAGCCTCTAGACGTGTCTTAGAAAAATGCGGCATGCAATTTGACCGCCTCGATTTTTACCGCAATATTCCCTGCGTTTTCTACTATAGCGAACGTTAGCATTCATGTGTATGCAGGGCCGGCCTCGATCCCGGCCCTGTAGCTCCCCATTTGTCATTCTCCTAATTCAGTCCTATACCTTTAAAGGTATTCGAAGGAGATTGATAAGATGCCTGGTGATCATAAGACTGATCTGAAGTTAGCCCAAGAAGAGCTAGCTAATCAACAAAAATTAACGCTAAGCCAGGCAGAACTACAAAAAAAAGTCCACAGTGATACGCTAATCAGTCGGTTTATGGCTGTGCTGATAGAAAATCTTGATAAGCGCTTTATTAAGAATCGCTACCTGAAAACATTAAGAGAAAAGCTGTTCTCAACAATATTGAGAAGGCGCCGAGGGCGAGGCCGAACACTTGTAGACATTGCCGCTGCAGAAGCGCTAGAGAAGCTTAAAAAGCAAGAAGAACGTGTTCCGACGATGTTAAAAAAAGATCCTGAAACATCGCCTTTATTATTTTCTCAGCAAAGCCAAAATAAAACATTAGCAAAAGTTTCACCGAAGGGCCCAGAAGAGACTATATCAAAACGTAGATGGTGGCCGTCACCTTTTAAGCGCAATTAACATTCCCCTGCGCATCAGGGCCGGCCTCGATCCCGGCCCCTACGTGCACCTTCAAAGGGGGAATGGGATCTTACCCCTTTTTAAGTAGCGCCTTCAAAAACCGACCCGTATGCGATCTTCAGTATTGGCAACCGCTGTAGATTCACCCACTTTTGGCCAGTTATAAGTCATAACCAGCCAAAAACACACTTTTTTGATTACTTTTGGCCAGTTATGAGCTATAATCAGCCAAAAGTAATTAATTGAGGGTCTCATGAAACCAGGAATAGTGATAGGTCGTCAATCGGAGTTAAACCTTTTACAAAAAATAGAGCTTTCTACGCAGGCGGAATTTTTAGCCGTTTATGGGCGACGTCGTGTGGGTAAAACCTACTTAATAACGACCTTCTTTAAAGATAAGGGGGTGTTTTTTGAAATGACAGGTCTTAAAGATGGCGATCAAAAGACACAGATTAGAATTTTTACGCAGGAGTTAGGCAATGCTTTTTTTCATGGAAAAGCACCTGAACCACCAACAGATTGGATGGGAGCCTTGGAATTATTACGATTGCAAGTTGAGAACATGCCTCGCAATCAAAAAATCATTTTATTTTTTGATGAATTACCTTGGATCGCTACGGCCAAATCTAATTTCTTGGGTGCCGTAGATCATTATTGGAATCGTTATTTTTCTAGAATGCCTAATATCATTCTGATTGTCTGTGGATCTGCAGCATCCTGGATGATTGATCATGTTATTAGTAGTACAGGTGGATTGTATGGCAGATTAACACATAAAATGCGATTAGAGCCATTTAGTTTGGCAGAAACCGAACAGTATTTAATTGCAAATCATGTTCAATTAGATCGTAAGCAAATCATAGAACTCTATATGTCGATAGGAGGGGTTCCAAAATATTTAAATCAGGTGGAGCCCGGGCAATCAACAGCACAATTCATCAATAAGCAATTTTTTTCAGGGACAGGTTATTTACTAGGGGAATTTAATAAAGTTTATAGTTCTCTATTTAAAGATTATCAAAAACACATTCATATCGTAAGAGTTTTATCTAAAAGTCCAAATGGTCTGGATCGGACCGAACTATTAAAGAAGTCAGGTTTTGAAAGTGGCGGGACGGTTTCCAAGATATTACGAGAACTGGAAGAATCAGGATTTATTTGCAAAATCAATTTTTTTCAGATGAAAAAATCCCTATCTAAATATAGACTGATCGATCAATATTCATTGTTTTATTTACAATGGGTAGAGTCTATAGAAAAGACAACCCTTTACAATCCTAATACAAATTATTGGAATCAGCAGGTTAATTCTCAGGCTTGGAAAGTATGGTGTGGCTATGCTTTCGAAAATATTTGTTTGTTACATGTTGAAAAAATCGTGCAAGCATTGGGTCTTGGGGGTGTGCAAGTTAAAGCTTTTGTGTGGTATGTTCGGGGAGGCTCCGCTAAAAAAGGCGCACAAATCGACTTGCTATTAGATCGAGCAGATGGTTGTATTAATCTTTGTGAAATAAAATACGCCGATCAGGCATTCGAACTAACTAAAAAATACGCAGAAGAATTAGAGCAAAAGAAAGAAATTTTTCGTTCGGAAACAGGTTGTAAAAAAAGCTTGTTTACGACGATGATCACAACGCGTGGACTGGTTCAGAATCGCTACGCAACGCAATTTGTGCAAGCACAAGCCACCATGGATGTATTGTTTTAGAACATCCCCCTGCGATCAGGGCCAGCTGTGATCCCGGTCCTACATTGAGCATCGGTTTCAAGAGTGTTTTTTCTCTCCCCTCCCTCGGATCCGAGGGAGGACTAGGGTGGGGTTGATTCCTTATCCTTTCTTAAGCAGTGGCTTCAAAAACCGACCCGTATGCGATCCCTTCGTTTTTGCCACCGTTTCAGGTGTACCCAGCGCCACAATCTGACCACCACCATCGCCGCCTTCAGGGCCCAGATCGATAATCCAATCGACGGTTTTAATCACATCTAGATTGTGTTCGATAATAATAATGGTATTACCGCGTTCACAGAGTCGCTGCAACACTTCGAGTAAATGTTTAATATCATGAAAATGTAAACCCGTGGTGGGCTCATCTAAAATATACAGGGTTTGTCCGGTATCGCGGCGTGATAATTCTTTAGAGAGTTTAATGCGCTGGGCTTCGCCCCCTGAAAGGGTAGTGGCACTTTGGCCTATTTTAATATAGGCAAGACCCACATCGACCAGCGTCTCTAAACGACGTGCAATACTGGGATGCGCTTTAAAAAAGATAAAGGCTTCTTCAACCGTCATGTCCAGGACTTCGTGAATATTTTTACCTTTGTAATACACTTCCAGCGTTTCGCGATTATAGCGTTTGCCATGGCATACATCACAAGGCACAAAAACATCGGCCAAGAAATGCATGGCGACTTTGATTAAACCATCGCCTTCGCAGGCCTCGCAACGTCCGCCTTTCACATTAAAACTAAAGCGCCCAACCTTATAACCTCTACTGCGAGCTTCTTCCGTATTGGAAAATAAATCACGAATATCTGTAAACAAACCGGTATAGGTGGCAGCATTGGAGCGGGGTGTGCGGCCAATAGGGCTTTGATCAATATCAATAACCTTATCTAAATGTTCTAGGCCTTCAACCGCTGTGTGCTTTTTAGCATCGGCTTGTTTCACACCATTTAAGGCTTTAGCCACCACAGGATATAAAGTATCGTTTACAAGCGTTGATTTGCCAGAGCCAGAAACACCCGTGACCGCCGTAATAAGTCCCATAGGAAAATCGACACTAATGTTTTTAAGATTATTGCCTTCAGCCCCACTCAGGCTTAGCATGCGTTTTGGATTGGGCTTTCGACGCGTAGCGGGTATGCTAATGCTTTGCGCGCCCGACAAATATTGTCCTGTTAAAGAGGCTTGGGTGTTCATAATATCTTGGGGGGTGCCTTGTGCTACCACATAGCCACCATGAACCCCTGCGCCCGGTCCTATATCAATCACATGCTGTGCACTTAAAATAGCTTCTTCGTCGTGTTCAACCACAATCACGGTATTACCTAAATCGCGCAGATGGTGCAAGGTTTTTAGCAAACGCGCATTATCGCGTTGATGCAATCCAATCGAGGGCTCATCCAGCACATATAAAACACCCACCAATCCTGCGCCAATCTGGCTGGCCAAACGAATACGTTGGGTCTCTCCCCCCGAAAGGGTTTCTGCACTGCGATCTAAAGAAAGATATTCCAGACCCACATTCATTAAGAACCGAAGGCGCGCCATAATTTCTTTCAGTATTTTATCGGCAATGGTCTGTTGGGTGGGACCAAAACGTACATTTTCAAAAAAGAGCAAACTTTTGGCAATGGGTAGGGCTGTGATGGCCGATAGATTATGATCCTGAATAAAAACATTGCGGGCTTTTTCTTGTAGCCTCGAACCTTGGCAATCTTGGCATGCTTGTTGGGTAAGATATTTAGACAGTTCCTCACGTACTGCATGCGATTCTGTTTCGCGATAGCGTCTTTCCATATTTCGGATAATGCCTTCAAAAGCGTGTTTTCGGGTGGTGATAGAACCATTATCTTGGATATAACGAAAAGCTATCTGCACATCGCCATTGCCATAAAGCAGAATATCCTTGATGTTTTGATCGAGCTTTTTAAAAGGCATCGTCAGATCAAAGCTATAATGCTTGGCCAAAGAACACAACATGCTGTAGTAATAATAATGGTATTGATCCCACTGCCGAATGGCGCCTTCCGCTAGACTTTTATTTTCATCCATCACTACTTTTTGGGGATCCATAAAGGGCTTTACCCCTAGACCATCACAACTCTGGCAGGCGCCCGCAGGACTATTGAAAGAAAAAAGACGTGGTTCTAATTCACTTAAGCTATAGCCACAGATAGGGCAGGCAAAGGTTGAAGAAAAAGTCCATGTTTGTGTGCAGTGATTATCTTTATCGAGGCCCTGAATATGCACCAGACCTTTGCTAAGATTTAAGGCGGTTTCCAGCGAATCGGCTAAACGCCCTTGTATTTCAGGCTTAATGCTCAGGCGATCTACCACCACACTAATACTATGTTTGCGTCTGGCATCGAGTTTTGGCAGATTATCTAATTCACAAATCGTTTCATCAATCTGTACCCGAATAAAACCTTGGGCACGCAGTTCGGCTAATTTCTGAAGATGTTCACCTTTTCTATCTTGTATGATGGGCGCTAAAAGCATGATCTTGGTTTGTACGGGCAGTGCTAGCAGATGATCCACCATTTGGCTCACGGTTTTAGCGCTTAAAGCTTCCTTATGTTCGGGGCAATAAGGTGTGCCCACTCTAGCAAAGAGTAGCCTTAAATAATCGTAGATTTCAGTGGTGGTGCCTACGGTGGATCGTGGATTATGTGAAACAGATTTTTGTTCAATGGCAATGGCGGGGGATAACCCTTCGATATGATCCACATCGGGTTTTTCCATCAAAGACAAAAATTGCCTGGCATAGGCTGAAAGCGATTCTACATAACGACGTTGGCCTTCTGCATACAGAGTGTCGAAGGCAAGGGAGGATTTACCCGAGCCTGATAATCCTGTAATCACAATAAGCTGGTCGCGGGGGATTTCTAGATGAATGTTCTTAAGATTGTGCGTTCGTGCACCACGGATAGTAATTGTTTGCATGAAGTTGCTACTATACGATAAATACCCGATTGTGTGAAGACTCGAAAAGCAATACCCTATGATTACTATAACTAGCTTGGAAAGACGTGCATTGATAGCATTAACCGGACTGTTTGCACTGCGAATGTTGGGATTGTTTATGATTTTCCCCCTATTCGCTTTGTATGCCAAAGATCTACAGGGTGCCACACCCACCTTAGTGGGCCTCGCCTTGGGCGCTTATGGTTTAACGCAGGCTTTCTTGCAGATCCCTTTTGGGATCCTCTCCGATCGGGTGGGTCGTAAGCCCATCCTGTTTCTAGGGCTGCTATGTTTTGTGTTGGGTAGTGTGGTGGCAGCCATGTCAGACAGCATTCAGGGGGTGATCCTCGGTCGTTTACTCCAAGGGGCGAGTGCGATAGGGGGGGTGATTATGGCCTTGGTAACCGATCTAACGCCCATACCTTACCGTACACGGGTACTAGGGTTTGTTGGTCTGAGTATTGGTCTTTCTTTTGCCGTGGCCATGGTGTTAGGACCCTTGCTCAGTGCCTGGGTTGGCATGCAGGGGATTTTCTGGATCACGGCTTTGTTGGGTTGCCTGGCCCTTATACTGCTTATAAGCTTTATACCCAAGCCCACAGCAGCCTTGCCGCGAGCTTCAGGCTCTGTGTGGCGCGATCTCCATACCGTCTTAAAAGATTTAAGCTTTCTCTCCTTGGCGCTCGGGGTTTTTGCCCTGCATGCAAGTTTGGTTGCTGTCTTTTTAAAGATCCCAGGTGCTTTAAACAAGCTAGGATACACAGAAGGCAGCAGTTGGCGCTTTTATGCCCCTGTGTTTTTATGCGCATTGTTTAGCACGATTCCTTGGCTTATGATGAGCGGGCGGCATCATCGGCCCGCAGCGTTGGGCATTCCTATAATAGTGTTAGTGCTGTCCCAACTGGGATTTTGTGTGGCTTTAGACCATCTTTATGGCTTGGCGCTGGTTTTATGGCTTTTTTTTACAGCCTTTAATCTTTTAGAAGCAGGACTGCCGGCCTTGGTCTCACAGTTTGCGCCACCTGCCCTTAAAGGCACGGCGATGGGTGTGTATTCGAGTGCGCAGTTTCTGGGTTTATTTATGGGTGGTTGGATAGGTGGAAAGCTTGACGACTTATATGGTACTCAGGCCGTTTTGTTAGGCGGCTTGGCTTGTACCATCATTAGTTTTTTGTTTTTTTATAGGCAATGTATAAGGGGGAGTGAAAATGGCACGAGGTATTAATAAGGTTATGATTATGGGCAATCTGGGTGTTGATCCAGAAGTTCGGTACATGCCTAGTGGTTCAGCTGTCACGAATATTCGTGTGGCAACTACAGAGGTGTGGAAGGATCGCCAAAGTGGTGAGCGTCAAGAACGCACGGAATGGCATCGTATTGTGTTATTTAATCGTTTAGGTGAAATAGCGGCACAGTATTTGCGTAAAGGATCCCGAGTGTTTATAGAGGGATCTTTAAAAACCAATAAGTGGCAAGATGCGAATGGGCAAGATCGCTATACCACAGAAATCATTGCTTCTAGCATGCAATTAATGGATGCAAAAGGCGAAGGTACTGGGTTCGATGCAGGTCATTCAGAAAGTGCACAAAGCATGCCTGAATCACAGGATCATTTCGATCAAAGACAGCAACCTAAGAAAACAACCGCAGCGGCGGGCGTTGCTGTGAAAGAAGAAGCCTTCGATGATGATATTCCTTTTTAAGATCACGGTTTTAAGAGCACTGTGATTTTGCATAGGCAGATCTCTTTATTTTCGAAGAGATCTGCCTGATGCAGGTAATTTGCTAATAAAGATAAGCTGTTGTTTCTCCAATCAAGTTCAATCATTCATATACCAGTTACGACACACAATTTATAGACTAAACTCTGTTAATAATACGCAAATTGTATGCGCTAGCGCACAAGGTTTTCAGTTTTAATGCTGTGAGAAGAACGCGAAAAACGCTGTTTTGTTTGATGCATGATTAGCTTATTCCCGTGCTAGGATCCATTCTGTAGATGTTTCAAACTATCAAGGATGATGGATTATGAAGACAGACGAGACAGGAAGTATTCAGTTTGCTGCTGGCCATAAGCGTGTTAACCAAGACAGTAAACCTTTTTTACCACAGTATCGCTTACAGGTTAATGGTGTTCAAAATCAATATCCAGATCCTCATCGCATGTCCGTTGCGGGTACACAAAAGAAAGCCCCACGATTCTGTGAAAGATCCGTTGTGCCTGAAGGTAATGATCTTGTACTAACAAGTGTTTTCAGTTTATCAACCTTGGGTGTTTTGAGTGCCGAAACCGCTGAAAATACACCAAAAACTTCTGAAGCTATGGGTGGAGCAGCCACCGTATCGCCTTTGCTATTTATGAATAATTTACAAAAATTAATGGCGGAAGCGAATAAAAATAACAAAAAACGATCGCTTGATGCTGTAGGTGTAGAAAATACTGCGACTGTAGAGCCTCATAATAAGCGTGGGCCTAGGCATCATTAACAGTCTTTACACAATGTCATTCTAAATATTTTGTTTGCCATTGAAGATAGAGCTTTTGCACGTGTTCACACAAAGATTCTTTGCTCTCAAAATCTTTGGGATCGATAGGATCGAAGATATAATAATTCACAGTCTTATTTTTAGAACGATAAATTTTCCGAAGTGTCTTAATTAAACTTTCACCTTCAGACCATTCAAAATCGGCCTGGGCTTCATAATGGATAAAAACAGGGATAATCGGCACGCCTGTTTTAAGCGATGCTTCAAAAATACCATATTGAAAGGGTAGAAAAATACGTCGTCCCTTACACCCTCCTTCTGGGTATAAACCAATATTTTCGCCTTCTAATAACAAGGCATTAATGGTTTTCGCAGCTTCTTTTCGGGAGGCACGATCTTCTCTTTGAACATAGAGTGTTCTGGCGAACAGGCTTACCCGACCTAAAACCCACCAGGCTTTTAATTCTTCTTTGGCTAAAAAACGGGCTTTAAACAGGGCGGGCATGCCCAGATCTTCAAAAGCAGAGGGATGATTGGCAATCACAATAAAATGATCGGGTAATGTTTTTGTATAGTGTTGATGAACTTTCAGATCGACACCCAAGGCACGAATAAAAATCCAGCACCAGGCCCGAAAAACCGGACCATACCAAGAAAGACTAAAGCGAGGGGGGGTAAAACTGAGGAGATAAAGCACTATGCTGGCCAGGACTAAATCCAGCCATCGGATCATGTAAAGTATACAGCTCAGCAGTCGATCGAACATCTTGTGAGTATAGTCAATCTCTCAGGCCTGCTAGTCAAAGATCCAGCCTAGTGCCATACTGGTAAGATGAAAAAATTCCTGAAGTTTTGGATGGTTGGGGGGATGCTGAGTTTAGCAGCGTGTACCTTGCCTTTGCCTCCCCGGCAGGCTTTTTCCGAGCCTATCGTTTTGCTGCCCTCCGAGGCACCATCTAAGCCACACATCTGGCTTCTTAAAAAACATGTCTTTGAAAGCCTGAAGACCTGTGCCCTAGAGGGGGATGTCTATGCACAGGGTCGTTTGGCAGAACTGTATTTAAATGGCGATCCATCGCTCGCTATCGAGAAGAATCAATCAGAGGCCCTACATTGGTTTGTAAAAGCTGCACAGGGCGGGCTGGGCTACGCTCAGGTGCAAATGGGGCACTTTTATCGTGATGGCTCAGGCGTAGAGCCTAATAGCCATCAGGCCCTACATTGGTATGAGCGTGCAGCCCATCAAGGCGAAGTGACGGGGCTTTTAGCCCTTGGCGATCTTTATCGTCAGGGGGGATATGGCGTGCATCGAGACCCGAGCAAGGCTTTGGATGCATATAGGCAAGCATTGTTCTTAGGTTCCTTTGAAGCCGAGTACCGCATGGCCTGGCTCTTAGTCCAAGATAAACCCCATCATGCGCGTGGTGCCTTCGAATTATTGCAGCGCTTAGCAGATGATGGGGATGTAAAGGCCTTGTCCGATTTAGGCGATCTCTGTCTGGAAGGGCGTGTTGTACCAAGGAACCCTCAAAAAGCAAAAGCTTACTATAGCAAGGCAGCATCCCTGGGTGATGCTGAGGCAGCCTTTAAACTGGGTATGCTCTACCAGGTGGGTGAGGGCGTGCCGGTTAATCATCCAATGGCCTTTCGTTGGTTCATGGCGGCTGCAGAGCGTGGTTTTGCGGTGGCGCAACTACAAGTCGGACATCTATACCGTGATGGTTATGGCGTTGATAAGGATTATGTACAAGCAGCTGGGTGGTATCGCAAAGGATCAGAACAGGGACTCAGAGCCGCAACACTGGAGTTGGCCGATTTAGTGCATGCGGGTAAAGGGGTGAAGCGTGATCTGCGGGAAGCAGCGCGTCTCTATACCGTAGCAGCAGTCCATCAACCCTATGCACAGTTTATGTTAAGTATTTTGTATGCACAGGGTCGTGGTGTAGCACCCGATATGGTTAAGAGTGTGGCTCATTATAAGGCGGCTACCCGAGAATCGGGTGTTGCGATGGCGCAGTATAAAATTGCAGAACGTTATAGAGAGGGCTTCGCTTTGCCCTGCAATTTTGAAGAAGCCTACCGTTGGTATGCCTTAGCCGCCGAACACGATCTAACGCTGGCCGAGCTCAGGTTGGGTGGCTTATATGAAGCTGGGCAAGGGGTTGATCAAGATCTCTCCAAAGCACTTATGTGGTATTACAAAGCCGCAAAAAGAGGCAATCCCGAGGCACAATATCGTGTGGGCTTAATGTTTTTGGAAGGTAAGGGTGTAGAGCAAAATGCTACAAGGGCTGCTTTATGGGTCCGCAAAGCAGCCTATCAAGGTGCCAAGCAGGCACAGCACCAACTAGGCTTGTTGTATTTAAAGGGCGAAGGTGTTGCACAAGATGATGTCGCGGCTTATGCATGGTTAAGTATTGCATTGGTTCATCAATCGGTCACTATTCCAACTGTTTTACAGGATTTGATTAATAATATGGATCCTGATGCCAGACAACGTGCGGTGGATTTAGCAGAAACCCTACAAGCACGCTATCAATCGCGTGCATATTCATAATTTTTTTTCTTTACTTTGTGCGCGGTTATATAGCACACTGAAGCCATAAAAATATTCATAAGGGGTTTCAAGTGAAGCGTGGCGTGGCGAGTGTTTCTATAATACGTGCATCGTTGGTATGGGGTTTGGCGGCCCTTTTTTATTTCTATGATAACCTCTTACAAGTTTCACCCAGTGCGATGAAACCCGAACTTTCGCTGATTTTTGCCAGAGAAGCCGAGCAATTTGGCAGTCTTTCGGCCTATTGTTTGTATGCCTACGGGTTGATGCAGATTCCTGCAGGCATGTTAATGGATCGCTTTGGGCCTAAACGTCTTTTAACCCTTGCATCCATTTTATGCGGTCTTGGCAGTTTAATATTTGGGCTTTCTTTAACATTATGGCAAGCAAAATGTGGGCGTGTGCTTATTGGCGCGGGCGCAGCTTTTGCCTTGGTCGGTTGTTTAAATATTGCAATGCTTTGGTTTCCTGCTAAGCGCTTTGCCTTTATGACGGGCTTAACAGTAACCGTTGGTTTTTTAGGTGCAGTCTTTGGCCTATCTACCGTGAGTAAAATAGTAGCTTGGTTGGACTGGCGTCACAGCATGTATTACGGTGGGGCTGTAGGTTTATTGTTGGCTTTGCTTTTGTGGTGTGTTATGCCCAATCCTGCTAGAGAAATCACACTTAAAGTTGCAGGTTTTCGGTTTTCAACATCAAAGTCTTTTGCAATCGTGTTGGCTGCATTTTACCGTGGATTCAAACAGGTTTGTAGACAATCACAAACATGGATTGCAGCACTTTATGCAGGCCTAATGTTTGTACCCACCTTAGCGTTTGGCGGGCTATGGGGTATTCCTTTTTTGGTCGAGGCTCATGGTTTCGATCGTACAACTGCAGGTTTATGTGTTTCCTTTATTTATGTAGGATGGGTTTCGGGTGCGCCTTTTTGGGGATGGATCTCTGATTATTACCAACGACGTAAACCACCGATGATGGTTGCCACATTGCTTACATTGCTATTGTGTGTCGCGGTTATTTATCTTAAAGCTTTAACAGTGCCGCTCTTAGCAACCCTTTTGTTTTTCCTCGGCTTTTGTTCCAGTGGATTTATTATTGCTTTCGCCGTTGTGCGCGAAACCAATACACCCCAAGTGGCAGGTACCGCTATAGGTTTTACCAATGCACTCAATACCTTATGGGGTGCATTGGCACAGCCGCTCATTGGCGAGATCCTCGATAAGGGTACCCATCCAACCTTTGCAGCAAATGGTGAGCGCATTTTTAGCTTAGGGGCGTATCAGCAGGCTTTTATCGCATTGCCAGTGGCACTCGTGATCTCGATGGTCCTATTAATGTTCGTGAAAGAAACTTTCTGTAAGGTGTCGTATGAGCATGGCTCTTTAGCCTAATCCTAACAGCATTCAGAGACTATCCGTAGTATTTTGTGGCATTGCAGTCGATGAATGAGGGGCTTGTTTGATCTTATGTTCTTTTGAGCATGGGAGTTTTCTTTAAAGAAGGATCCTTAGCTTGCGGTGTTGACTGAGTCTTATATTGGTTTAAAACAGAGGGGGGAGTCTGTGTGGGTTCCGCCGGTTGAAGTGTTTCTCTGGCTTTTTCTAACAGTCGGCGTGAATATTCCGTTAAAGTAATAGAGTGAGTATCACCTAAGGTTCTCATCATCTTCAAGCATGGTATTTTATTTTTTGAAGTCTTAGCGCTCATAGAATAGTAATTAATTAGGAGCTTTTCTAAAGCATCGCTAGTGAGTTGCTTATTACGATGTTCTTGTATTATGAGAAAGATCTTCCCCGTATAGAACACATAAAAATCATTTTCCGTAAAGTGGGATGAATCCTTTAGCAAAAAATCTAATTGTTTCTGGCTTGTTTCAATTGTTCTGGATGCACTATGTATTCCTAAGAAAGATGTATGCAATGCTTTCATCATTCTTAAGATACTTTGGTCTTCTACTGTGAAAAATATCAAAACGCCCGCACGATTTTCTTCTCTAAGGGTTGGAGTAATAGCTGTTGTATAGCTTGTTTCAGAGTGATAGAGCTGTATGCCTGAATGATTCGTATGATAAGGAACGGATCTTTTGAATGACTCAGTCTGACTTAAGTGTGCTAAGGCTAGACTTAAGTCGTATCCCTCAGCATAAGGCATCATGACTTCTATCGACTTATAGGCCTTTTCTTGTGCAGCAATTAAAAAAATCGGCAGCTTCATAACACGGCTCATGTTTTCTCGTAATGCAACCGAGGGATTTTGTGCTTCAAGAGAAGCGAGTTCTTCTCTTGTGGTCTTGTCTAGATAAGGTTCTAAATCGATATGGGAGATAGCTAAGCGAGCCCCCATTTCCAAAAGTTTTTTTACATACAAATCGGTTGTGAGATGCTTATTAAGGTAGACAACAGCCCTTATTAAGGGAATGTATTGATTGTCACCAACAGACTCGGCAATGCCATTGGGGTTAAATCCATGATCAAGAAACATTTCAAATAACGCGTGTTGATCATCTATATACAGTTTCATCATGAAAAAATAACGCAAGGATGTTCTAGTTGGAGCATAAACAACCCTTTCCATCTTGGATTCATAATGCTTGTAAATTCCAGAGTTTTCGCTTAGAAAATTTAAGATAGCTATTGTTTCTGAGGAATAAAGTTTCTTTTTTGGTTGCTTTAAAGGTTCAAACCATTTTTCGATTGCTTTTAACAATTCATAATCTGAAAAAAGTTCTAATAATGCTTTAAATGAATCCAAGTCGCCTTCCCAAAAGGCTTTGTCCAGCAATGTCGTTTTTTTGATATGATATTGATCAATAGCCTCTTGGGCTTGATCAAGTATTGTTTTGTCTGGATTTGCTTTTTTCTTTTTTGAATGAGTGCGAGGAGGTTTTTTTGTAAAAAGAAGCTCCAGCATGAGGTCGTTAACTTCCATGACCTTTTTTGAGGCTTCCAAGATCACTTGCGCAGACACCATATCTTGATTGAACAGTTTTTTTAATGGTTCTAACTGTGCTTCTATATTTAATCTGAGAGCAATTCTTGGATCTGCTGGGGGTGATGGAATTTGACTGCCGCCAGCAGTGTTTCCAGTTGTTAAGAGCCCTTGAACGGTACTACTATCATCCGTAGGTTCTAAGGTAGTCAATGTTTCGATCGAAGAGGTATCCTTTGAAGCCAGGTCTTCTTTGTCGAGCATGCTCACAAATCGATTGACCATGCTATCGCTATGGTCGCGGGCGCTACCACTATAACGATTAATCAATTGAATCTGTTCCGAAAAAAGCATGGCAATTCTTCGATATTCATCTCTATGCTTTTTCTCTATCAGTGAATGACTACGTCTTGTTAATGCTTGCTCAAATTGGTCTGCTTTTTGTGTTGCTTCAAGATAGCGGCTGCTTCTTTCAAAGACCAGATCGCTAAAAAGCGCTAATGCCACATCTACCCTATATTCAAGTAGTTTTTTTTGTTCAGTTGATAATGTGAAATCGGTGTATGTATCGGGGTTGTCGGGATTCGATTGCGTGGCAGTGGTCGCCAAATGCCTATGTTCATTAAAATACACATGAATAGTGACCCTAGAACCGGTAGGGTTCGAATGTACTTCTGTATAGTGTGCTAAGGATAGCCTACTATTTTCGCCTGAATAGTATTGATCAATCCTAATATGCGGTTTTTCTTTAAGAGAATTTTGGCTTGCTTCCCATAAGGCTGCAGTTGGTGTTTTGGTAGGTGTTAATAAAAAGGCTTTCTTACCATCAGCGGTTGTTAAAAGTTTAGTGGTACAGCGTTTTTGAGCGTGCACTAAAGGATGGTTTTCTTCTAATAAGTCTTCTACTAAGCAGAATAAAGAACTTAATTTCATATCAACTCCTGGCGTGTATATACATACTATAATTTTTAATTATTTGGATGACTGTACTTGAAAATGCAACCCTTGTCTATATTCAGACCAAGGAGGCTGTAGTTTTGAAAAGAGCCTCTTTCAGGTTAATAGGGGATCTTTAGCAGTAACCCTTCTCCAACACCCTTCGTGTAAACAGTGTTCGTAAATAAAATCCCCTGGGATTACTTTGAATGCGATCGCCGTCTTCGTTCAAGCTACCGTGCATGATACGGCTATGGGCTGCTTTGGGGCGAATCTGCAAATAGGTACCTAAGCGTGCGGTGATGCTGGCTTCTTGACCCAAGCGGAGCAAGGTGACTAATTCTTCCCAATCTTGCTGTAGAACTTTTTCGAGATCGGGTGGTAAATGCCAGAGTAGTGGGGTACCAATACGACGTTCCGGGAGCGGAATCTTGGGATCGGCTTCGATCGGGATCCATAAAACATGCAGCAATTTTTGTCGCACTCTAGAATCCTGCCAGCTTGAGACTTCTGTATGGGTGGGGCCTGTGCACACATAAGTCGATTCCCGTGGATGGCCATGGCTATCGATAGGTAGGCTCTTCAATTCAATACCCAGATTGGGAAAGTCGGGTAGTGATTGATTCTTCGCGCTGGCACCTAGGGCCAACTCAAGCAGTTGCCCTACAAAGCCTTTGGCACGCAATAGGGTTTTAGGGAAGGGTTGTGCATAGCTTTTGGCAAGTCCCCCTAGAGACACACCTGCAAGCCCCCGTGCACGGCTGAGTAATTCTCGTTCATTTAGCGGACAGATTTCTAACATGGTTATGATATTATACCGGTTTACAGATGCGGTGTATCCTATGCGTTTGTGGGTTAGCAGTGCCTGCCCAATCGTGCACAAGGTGTAGGGGCCGACCTCTGTGTCGGCCCTGTTGCCATGCAACAGATCGGATATTGGAGCAATCATGCTAGAACAAAGTTGGATGGCCGTTTTAGGTCAAGAGCTTGAAAAGCCCTATATGCAGCAATTGCGTGCTTTTTTGCGCGCGCAAAAAGATGCGCGCAAAGTGATTTACCCCAAAACGGAAAACATTTTTCATGCCTTTTCACTCACGCCCTTTGATAAAGTGAAGGTGGTTATACTAGGCCAAGATCCCTATCATGGGTCGGGCCAGGCCCATGGCCTGTGTTTTTCGGTGCAAGCGGGTGTAAAATGTCCGCCTTCTTTGGTGAATATTTACAAAGAATTAAAAGCCGACCTAGGGATCCAACCCAGCAGCAATGGGTGTTTAATCCCATGGGCCGAGCAAGGTGTGTTGCTCTTAAACAGTGTGCTCACGGTGGCAAGTGCTCAGGCGGGTTCTCATCAAGGCAAAGGTTGGGAGCTATTTACCGATAAGGTGATCGAAATACTCAATGCACAAAAAAAAGGCTTGGTCTTTTTATTATGGGGCGCTTATGCACAGCGCAAAGGACAATTCATTGATAGCGCTAAGCATTGTGTTTTGCAAAGCACCCATCCATCACCTTTTTCGGCCTATCAAGGTTTTTTAGGATCAAAGCCTTTTTCGAAGACCAATGCCTATTTAGAAGCACAAGGATCCCCACCGATTGATTGGCAGATTGGCTAATGATTAGCATTATTTCAGCCTGCATTTTTTACTGCGTGGATCCTGCAGGTAGGGTTGCCTTTCAAGATCGTCCTTGTGCCAGCTCGTACACCCAGCGCGTATTAGACGATGTCCATACATACCCTCTAATACTAGCATCGGCTCAAAGCAATCAAACCTATTCAGGCGATAATCCCTTAGAAGTCCTTGCACAGGCAAAAAAGAATGTGCTTATCTATAAAAAAGAACAAGCTCACCAAAAAAAACAAAAGCGCGTAGCAGCACAGCAAGCACGCCAAAGCAAACAAGCATTGCTTGCACAGCGCAGAATAGAGCGTTGTCAATTACGCTGTGAAAAAACAGGCGAAAAAATAAAAACGCTAGAAGCGCAATTGCGCCAAGGGTCTAAGATGCCAAGGTTGCTGCGTCTTAAAGAACAATTAAAAAAAGAAATGATTAAAAAAGATCGTTATTGCAAAAACCCCACACGTTCTTAGGATAAGCATTATGAAAATAGCTAAAAAAAAATCCGAAAACGGTTCCAAAGAGTCCTTAAGTGGTTCTATCGAGCGGGTCACTTTTCATAGTGAAGCCACCGGGTTTTGCGTCTTAAAACTCAAAGCCAAGGAACAATTAGATCTTATTACCGTCGTGGGTTATTTGGCCTCTGCCAATCCCGGTGAATTTGTAGATTGTGCGGGAAGTTGGGTAAACACCGTAGACTATGGCTTGCAATTTAAGGCTGAACATATCCATGTGATTATGCCTTCTACCCTTGAAGGGATGGAGAAATATCTCGGATCGGGATTGATTCGTGGCATTGGTCCTCATTTTGCCAAACGACTGATGGAAACCTTTGGTGACAAAGTCTTTGATATTATTGAAAACGAACCGGATCGTCTTTTAGAGCTGGCAGGCATTGGAGAGAATCGTCGTGATCAGGTTCTAGAATCTTGGAAAGATCAGAAAATTATTCGTGAAATTATGATTTTTTTACAGTCTCATGGTATTGGTACAGCCCGAGCTGTGCGTATTTATAAAACCTATGGGCAGCAATCCATTGCCTTGGTACAAAAAGATCCCTATCGTCTAGCCTTGGATATTCGAGGCATTGGTTTTAAAACAGCCGATCGCTTAGCCGATCGCCTAGGTATTCCACGGGATTCTATGTTACGCGCACAAGCAGGTGTGCGACATAGTTTACAAGAGTATACCAATGAGGGACACTGTGCGATGGAGCAATCTGTCTTAGTAGACAGTACCGTTGAACTCTTAGAACTGAGTGTCGAACTCGTACAGCAGGCGATAGCACTCGAAGCACTGGAAGATCGCATTGTCATAGAAAGCGCTGATGGCCAAACACTCATTTTTTTAATGGCTTTTTATAGGGCTGAACAAGGTGTGGTACGACATCTAAGGCGCTTATCCACACATAGGGCAACGTGGATCCATGAAATTGTTTTAAGTGAGGCTATTGCCCGCGTTCAAGATCACAATCATCTTCTTTTATCCGATACACAAAAAGATGCGCTTCGACTGGCTTTAAGAAATAAAATAACGATTATTACCGGGGGCCCAGGGGTTGGTAAAACAACCTTGGTGAAAAGCATTATAGACAGTGTGCAAATAAAAACACCGAAAATATTATTAGCGGCCCCCACGGGTAGGGCTGCCAAACGCCTAAGCGATTCTACCGGGGTAGAGGCTAAAACCTTACATCGATTGCTAGAGTTCGATCCTCAAAATACAGGCTTTAAACGGCATGAAAACAATCCTTTAGAAGCCGATCTGATTGTGATCGACGAGCTTTCAATGGTAGATATCACCCTGATGTATGCCTTGCTAAGAGCTGTGCCTGATGAGGCAGTGCTTATTTTGGTAGGTGATGTGGATCAGTTACCCTCGGTAGGAGCGGGTGCTGTTTTATCCGATCTCATTACTTCAGAAACAATTCCAACCGTTTATCTGACAGAAATATTTAGACAAGCGAAGGAATCGAAGATTGTACTGAATGCCCATCGGGTGAATGAGGGACAGTTACCCGAATGGAGTACCGATCCTTCTCGTTTAAGTGATTTTTACTTTATTCCCGTCGATACCCCAGAACATATTTATGAAACACTCTTGCGCCTCTTAAGCAATCGTATTCCTAAGCGTTTTGGGCTGGATCCTATACGTGATATTCAAGTGCTTTCTCCCATGAATCGTGGGGGCTTAGGTGCGAAGACGCTGAATATAGCCCTGCAAAAACATTTAAACCCTACGGCCCCTCATGCGGTAACCCGTTTTGGTTGCACCTATGCCGAAGGGGATAAGGTTATCCAAACGGTGAATAATTATCAAAAAGAAGTTTTTAATGGGGACATCGGTTTTATTACCAGTATTAATTTGGAAGAGGGTGTGTTGTCTGTTTTATTTGAAGGGCGGTTATTGCGCTATGAACTCAATGATCTAGATGAACTATCACTTGCTTATGCCACCACGATCCATAAATCCCAAGGTTCTGAATATCCAGCGGTTATTATTCCGATTGCGATGCAGCACTATAAATTGCTACAAAGAAATTTACTCTATACCGGCATGACGAGGGGTAAATCCTTGGTGGTATTGGTTGGACAGCTCAAGGCTTTGGCCATGGCTGTACGTACCATGACCTCACATCAAAGAGTGACCCTGCTAAGCGCTCGTTTAAGGACTCTTTAAAAGTTTTGCCGGCGGCAAAACTTTTAGGGTGCTAGCCTCGTGGAGAGTTGCAGGGCTTCGGAAAGTGATCTATGGTTTGAACTATAGGTCTTTATTTAAACGCTTTTCATCCGAAGTCATAGAGGGGAAGAACATGAGAAATTTATGGGTCGGCGCCGTAATGTCGCTTGCTTTGGCTTGTCCCACCGCGTATGCGAATGAGGTGATGTCAGAAGAGGGCCCTCAAGCCCAAGAAATGGCACAACCCGCCAAACATCAGGGTGGCACACATAAAAAGCGCATACACAAGAAGAAACATGCGAAAAAGAATCATCATAAGCATCATGCAAAAAAGCATCATGCTGCACCAGAAGGGCATGAAACGCCTGCTGAACAGAAAATTGATGATGAAACAGACCGAGCTAACAGTTATCGTTAAGCTTGTCGCCTTTGATAGTAGACGGCCATCAGTGTTTGATGGCCGTTTGCATGTTATAATGCCGCATGGATCCCACTAAAACCAAGATTGCCTATACCTGTACCGACTGTGGCGCTGTTGCTTCTAAATGGAGCGGGCAGTGTGGGGACTGTGGTGCTTGGAATACCCTTAGCGAGGGGCTTATCACACCCCGAAGTGCCGCCCATACCGCAGCTGCCAAGCGATTGCAGGGCTATGCGGGGGTAGAGGCATTGCAAGAGGCCACACCCTTAAGCGCGATACCCCAGGCGGAGGATGTACGCCTTTCTACAGAGCTCTTAGAACTGGATAGAGTTTTAGGCGGTGGGATCGTTTTAGGATCGGCGGTGTTAATTGGTGGCGATCCGGGCATTGGTAAATCCACCGTGTTGTTGCAGATGTTGGCTAGTTTAGCTGTTCACCATAAAACCCTTTATGTCACAGGCGAGGAGTCCTTACAACAGGTATCCTTGCGTGCCCATCGTTTAGGGGTCGGCGACAGTCCTATGCATCTATTAGCAGAGACGGCGGTCGAACGTATTATAGATATTGCCAAAGCCCAAGGTGCTGCGATTGTAGTGGTCGATTCCATACAAACCATTGTGACAGAGACACTGGCTTCAGCACCCGGATCGGTCTCTCAGGTGCGCGAGAGCGCGGCCCAATTAGTACGCTTCGCCAAACAAAGTGGTGTGGCTTTATTTTTGGTGGGTCATGTTACCAAAGAAGGTTCCTTGGCAGGTCCACGTGTTTTAGAACACATGGTCGATACCGTGCTTTATTTTGAGGGTGAAAGCGACAGCCGTTTTCGTCTGATCCGCGCTTTCAAAAATCGATTTGGTGCTGTGAATGAATTAGGTATTTTTGCCATGACCGATCGCGGTTTAAAGGCGGTCACTAATCCTTCGGCTATTTTCTTATCACATTATGAACAGCCGATTGCAGGGAGTCTGGTAACCGTTACTTGGATCGGTAGTCGTCCTATGCTCATCGAGGTACAGGCTTTGGTCGATGAAAGCCATTTGTCCAATCCAAGGCGTGTGACCGTAGGCCTAGAGCAGAATCGCTTGGCTTTAGCCTTAGCGGTACTGCATCGGCATTGTGGGGTTATTACCTGGAATCAAGATGTGTTTGTGAATATTGTGGGCGGGGTGCGGGTAAGTGAAACCGCTGCCGATCTGCCCATGTTGTTGGCGGTGGTATCGAGTCTTAAAGATCGCGTGTTGCCCCATGATTGGGTGGTGTTTGGCGAGGTTGGTTTGGCCGGTGAAATTAGACCGGTACAAAGTGGCCAAGAGCGCTTAAAAGAAATCGCCAAACATGGTTTTAAGCGCGCCATTGTACCGGCGGGTAATGCCCCTAAACACGCAATCCCAGGCATTGAGATAACGCCTGTGAAACATTTGCGCGAAGCGCTAGACTTGCTTTAACCCTGATTGCAATAAACAAGGACTTTGGTATTCCCTAATTAATGGTCTGCAACTTCTTATAGTGTATACGATGGGGTTGCAACGCTTCCGAACCCAAACGATTTTTCCTATCTTCTTCGTAATCGCTATAATTGCCTTCAAAATAAGTCACTTTGCCTTCATCTTCAAAGGATAAAATATGAGTGGCGATCCTATCCAAAAACCAACGATCATGCGAGATAACCAAGGCCGATCCGGGAAATGCCAAGAGCGCTTCTTCTAAAGCTCTTAGGGTTTCTACATCTAGATCATTGGTAGGCTCATCCAGCAATAACACATTGCCACCTTTTTGTAGCAGTTTGGCCAGATGCAGTCGATTACGCTCGCCGCCCGACAGATCGCCAACACGTTTTTGTTGGTCCGATCCTTTAAAATTAAAGCGGCCTAAATAGGCACGGGATGGCATGGAACATTGGCCCACAATAAGCATATCACTGCCACCGGAAATTTCTTCCCAGACGGTTTTTTGTGCATTGAGACTTTCTCTGGATTGATCCACATAGGCCAGGCTTACGGTTTCTCCAAAGCGAATACTACCGCTATCGGGTGTGTGTTCAGCAGTGAGCAGTTTAAAGAAGGTTGATTTCCCAGCACCATTAGGCCCGATAATCCCAACAATCGCACCTTTGGGTACAGTTAGATTTAAGTTTTCAAATAAGACCCGATCGCCAAAGCCTTTAGAGAGTGCGGTTGCTTCTAGCACCAGATCGCCCAAGCGCGGTCCAGGTGGAATGTAAAGTTCGGTGGTTTCGGCTCG
>CAMCTX010000011.1 GCA_945878715.1 Legionella genomosp. 1
CAAAAACACAGGCATTATTCAGTCAGCCCACCTATCTCTTTAAGCATTCGCTACATATTTGATGGCGCATGCTTCCACCGTATCCTGTAAAATAAGTCTTGATTTTTTTAGATGAACTCACTAACATCGGACTCTTAGAAAATAATAAATAAATAAATATTGGAGATAAAAAGGATGCTAACAAATCCTAGCACCGACGACACAGTATCTGGTAATACATCGACTGCGCCGATCATTTTCAGTCCTCCTCCAGGCATAGGGGCTCCACCACCGCCACCGCCACCACCACCAGGCCCGGGAGTTCCACCGCCACCACCTCCTCCTCCAGGCATGGGGTTTCTAACAGCAACAGGGTTCGACACTAAAAAAATCGACCGAGAAGCATTGGAAAATACCTCCTTAAGCAACGAGGACCGTACGAATAAATTTCTTACTATGATTAGCACTAAGAAAGACCTTATTGCTTCGCTTGCTCAAGAAGAAATAGACATTATCTTAGCCATGCACCCAGCGTCCGAATCTGAAAGAAAATTAGCCGCCGTGGCATCTAAAATCAGTGATGAACAACGAGCTTTGTCAAATTTAGGTAAAATTTATTCAAACATGAATCTTTCACTTCCAAATTTTTCGAAGACCATCGCTCATGCTAACGCAGATCTAGAACAACTGCGTGAAGAGCTTAAAACACGAAAATCCTCTCTCAACCCCTTCTTAAAGTTGGTTGGTGCTATATTTTCTGAAAGAAGCGATTTTCCACAAACAGAAGTTGAACAAAAAATAAAAACCAAAAAAGAAGAACTTGGCTCTAAGCTTAGAGCGCTACAAAAAATAAGAAAAAACATCGACGATATCGACTCTCATTTGAAAGACTTACCAACCGATCAAAGTGACAAGCGAGAGAATGCGCTTCAAGAAGCACGGGGGGTCGCTTCTTTCAAGAGTTCACTGCTTGAAAAAGAAGTGTCTGATATTTCAAAAACACTGATCCCGCTCGCACTGCAACAGGCATACACCATATTAGAAAATAGTGGGATAGATTGTCCGATTCGAGACATTTTTAAAAAAATTGATATGGCAGAGCAAAAAAAGCATGACGCTGAAGGATCGACTTTACAAACACCCACTAAAAAAACCCGAAGTGCGCCTGAGCAGCATTTAATAGATTATATAAAAAACGGCCTAGTAGGCGATCTTTCGCCTGACCAGCCCGATCTTTCTCAGGATGCTCTTGCCCAAAAAGTTCAGGATACAATTTGTGCGCGACTGGGCATGGCATGGATGCTGGTGATTAGACAAAGCTACCCTGCTCTTTTTACCGTGGAAATTTATGATTTTGAAGGGGTTCAACAAGAATTTTCAAGAAAATTAGTGGATTATTGTGTTCCTGTAACCTTAAAGGTGAGTGGACAAGAAGTGCTAACAGAATCAAAGTCCCCATTTCCAAATGGTGCTGAATTTAGAAAAACCATAGAATTTCTAACAGGCATTGACTTAATAACTGGAATCAAGCTTTCTAAACCAGACCTTGACAAGGCCTATGGAATCGCAAAACCCAGTCCCTTGCTAATGCGAATGAAGCTGGCACAAACAAAAAAAGCCGAGATGGCCAATCAGCCTACAGAAGGGATCCCCGAAAGCGAGCACACGGCTCCTAAGCTATAGGAAAAAATTGCACCCCAGCATAAAAACCTTGGAAACATTGAGGATTAGCCATGAAAACCAGAAGTCACGAACCTATAACCGTTTTGTTGAAATTAATCGATAACCATCTTAAAATACCACTTGAAAAAGAAAAGGTGTTGGCCAGCATGCGTCAGCATATGCTGGGGGCTGTCGAACTAGACGAGGTCTTGAGGACTATTCCAGACAAATTTTTTGGCGAGTTCAAATTAGAGGATCCATTAGCGCTTCTGACTGATGAAGATGTTCTCGCATCTATCATAAATGCCTTAGAAGTTGTCATTACGGAAATCTTCAATACGCCAAAGACTACTAAACATGTAGAAGATTCTAAAAAAAGTGATCGGACGACTAGCAACCTACTCATGAAGCGTATATCTGTTCACATGGAAAAACGCGGCAAAGCGACTAATAGCGATGATAGCGACGAAGAAGCGTCAAGCGAAAGTGATAGTAATCCCGAGGACTGGGAATCATCATCCCCATCTCCCAAAAAGCTTGCACCGCTAACCCATAGGTTTTCAATGCCTGCACTATTGAAAAGCCCATTAGCTATACCCGAAGCGACATCCAGTCCCATGGCTGCTGCTAGGGTATTTCCCCATGCGCCACAATTAGTCACACCTGTAACGACAGCTGACCATCCGGTAGCAACTCACGCAACACCTCTTAGCGAAACTGCATCTACGCCAGCACACGATGATCGGCCACAAACACATGATCCCCTCCTAGAGTTTCAGAATGGTGATAAAGTGCTTTTTAGTGAAATAATGGACTATCTTAAAAATCAGTCTCATGTAAAACATGGCTCTGACCCCGTCCTAAAGTTTCCGGATGGCACAGAAGTGCTTCTTAGTGAAATAACGGCAACAGCCACAGCTCAAACAGTAGCAGAAGCATTTAGTACTACTGAACGACCGATTAAGAAGCGCCGCCGTGCTCAATGCTTCTCTTCTACAGAAGGCACCACACTTGATGATATTGAAGAAGAACAAGACCAACCCTTGACACCTCCTTCTCATAGTCCTGCCTTGGTCTCAATAACATCGCCCTTAGTAGCACAAGATGAACAGCGCTCAAAAAGAATAAGACTATCAGCCACCCCTGTACACGCCTCAGAAATAAGAGAAGATGTTCCTACATTGCTAGAACAACAGCCAGCTCAAGCGATCGCGCTATCACCCGTCATGACAGACGTTTCAACACCCGTGATGCCTAAAAACCCTGTTTCTCCAACTGTAGACAGCCCTATATTGGGAAGGTCGCCAGCAAGAAGACGATCTATTGTGGCGATGGCACCGGATGCATTGGCACCCCTAACACCGGTTACTCCCAATGCTGGGGCAGTACAATCACCTCTACCTGCACGTCCAGAACAAGCAAGTCCTGGAGTATTGCAATTTTCGCTAGCGCACCGAAGACAATCACCACGAGTGACTTCTCCTCGGCCTCGGGTTCATACACCCGGTCATTCACCTGTGGCGCCTGTAGTACAAGCACCGTCGCCTAATGGTGTATTGGGCCGCAAGCGAAAATCAGGTCTAATAGAACAAGCACCTGTCTTTACACCGGCATTTCAAGCAGCAACTTTACCATATGCCATAACAAGCGCTGCTGAAACCAAAAAGGCTCTAGCAGCCGGCTTTTCAAAAGCAGAGGTTATGGCTGCAGTTGCAAGAGGGAGAAAAAAGTGATAACAGTGCAACCCATGAAGAAAAGATCCATAGATTTTGTAGCGTATCTCGTTTTAGGATTTCTTGTAACTATGCAAGCAAATGCCTTCGAGTGGCATGAGACTGCCTATGTGGGTGGTGATTTTCAATCCCGCCACATGAAATTCAAACAGGGTTATTCAACAGGAATAGATAAAAATCGTTACCTACAAGGAAATGTCTACCTGGGTTTAAACTGCAATCCATTTTTTGGATTTGAGCTTGGTTTTGAGAATAGTTCAAAACAATCTGCAATGCCCTATCTTCCTCTTGAAGCGCCTTACGCAGGCCAAGATATTACTGCGATTGATGGTGCAGCTATCAAAACAAAAACGACCTTACGTGGGTATCATGCTGGTTTAGTAAGCTTCTTACCCCTTAACGCCCCCTTTGATCTTAAGCTGGTTGCTCTTTTAGGCATGGCTAACCTGAAAACCAAAGTAACTTCAGATGATTATGATATCGATTTGGCCGAATGGCGCTATCTGACATTTAAAAAGAAAGTTTGGACTCCAAGAATTGGTATGGGCGCTCAAACAATGATCAATGAGCATTTTGGTCTGCGCGCTATGGTGATTTGGGAAAAGACTTCTAAATTTGGTTACATACTGGCATCCGAATATAATCGTTTTAAGCTTGCGCCCAAAAATAGCGTGACTCCAAGTATTGGCCTTTTCTATAAGTTTTAGAGGAGGTGCCTCATTTACAGGCACCCTGTCAAACCCAACATAACATAAAACAGTTTGCTAACTCTTGACAAAAACCTATGTGATCAGCAAGAATGCACCCTTTCGGCTATGTAGCTCAGCTGGTTAGAGCGCGGCACTCATAATGCCGAGGTCGGTGGTTCGAGCCCACCCATAGCCACCCTTACCGTCTGTAGGACTTTTGTGAAGCGATTGCATCAATCGACTGTGAACCTTCGATGAAAACCGTGTACATTCAAACAGATGGCTGTCAGATGAATGTTTACGATTCCACCCGTACCGTCGATCTGCTTAAACAGACGCATGGCCTACAGGTTGTGGATACCCCCGAAACCGCTGATCTGCTTTTACTGAATACCTGCTCCATTCGTGAACGCGCCCAAGAGAAGGTTTTTTCTACCTTGGGCAGATTTCGTGAACTCAAAGAAGAACGACCTGAGATTCTGATTGCGGTGGGTGGTTGTGTGGCCAGTCAAGAAGGCTCTACTATTCTTAGCCGTGCGCCCTTTGTGGATCTGGTCTTTGGGCCTCAGACTTTACAACGCCTACCCGCCATGATTGATGAAAGACGCAAAACGGGTAAAGCCATTGTGGATGTCTCTTTTCCTGCGATTGAAAAATTTGATGTCTTACCCACACCCGAAGCCACAGGTCCTAGCGCTTATGTCTCTATTATGGAAGGCTGTAGCAAATTCTGTAGTTTTTGTGTGGTGCCTTATACCCGAGGGCCAGAGTTAAGCAGACCCTTAGATTCTGTGCTGCATGAAATCCACGCGCTGGGCGAACAAGGCGTACGCGAAATTACTTTATTGGGCCAAAATGTAAATGCCTATCAAGGGCACATGCATTCGGGTGAAACGGCCGATCTGGCGCTACTTATTAGCTATGTCGCAGAAATGGATAGCATCCTTCGGATCCGCTTTAGTACTTCGCATCCTTTGGAATTTTCTGAGCGCTTAATCCAAGCCTATGCCGATACCCCCAAATTGGCCAATCATTTACATTTGCCGGTACAAAGCGGATCGGATCGCATTTTGGGCATGATGAAACGCGGGTATACGACCAAAACCTACGCCGATAAAATCCAAAAAATCCGGGCGGTTCGACCCGATATTAGTGTGACTTCCGATTTTATTGTAGGCTTTCCGGGAGAAAGCGACGAAGATTTTGAAGCAACACTGAATTTGGTACATGATGTGGATCTCGATCGTTCTTTTTGTTTTATTTATAGCCAAAGACCGGGCACACCGGCGGCGAATCTACGTGATAATGTCTCTATGCAAACCAAAAAAGAGCGCTTAAAGATCCTGCAAGATAGACTGAATCAACAAACCCATCAATGGAGCCAGCGTATGCTGGGAAAAACCTATGCGGTATTGGTAACAGGACCGTCTTCTAAAGACCCCACCCTCTGCAGCGGTAAAACGGAAAATAATCGTGTGGTGCATTTTAAAGCCGATCGACGCCCCGGCACCCTTGTACAGGTTGAAATAACCCATGCACTCACCCATATTTTAAGTGGCCAATGTGTAGCTTAATGAGCATTGCGATTCAGAACCCTAGTGCGGAAACCGATATTCCTACAGACATACAATTGATACAGTGGGCAAAAGCGGCTTTAGACACACGGTGTGAACAGGCCGAAATAACGATTCGCATTGTAGACCCAACGGAAGGGGCGGCACTCAATGCACAATACCGACATAAAGACGGCCCTACCAATGTGCTATCCTTTAGCTACCCCCCCCCTATGGGCATGGAAGCGCTATTATTGGGTGATATTGTGATTTGCGCGGCCGTTGTGGCTGCAGAAGCCAAGGATCAACACAAACCCCTACAGGCACACTGGGCGCATATGGTTGTGCATGGAGTCTTACATTTGTTAGGGTATGATCACGAACAAGCAAGGGATGCTGTTACAATGGAAGCCCTGGAAAATAGGATTTTGAAAGCCCTCGATTTTGAACCCCCTTATGGAGAACGTCTAATCAATGAGTGATGAATTACAGAACACACAGGCCCCTACCCGATCCTGGTTAGAAAAACTCGGCCAGATATTGGCCCGAGAACCCCGCGATCGCCGTGAACTCATTGAAATGTTGCGTGATGCGGCGCACAGACACCTTCTAGATATGAATTCCCTCGGCATGATTGAGGGTGTATTAGAAGTGCCAAGCCTACGGGTGCGCGATATTATGATCCCGCGCTCTCAAATGACAGTGATTGAGCAGGATACCCCGCTGGATCAAATACTACCGGTGATGGTTCAAACCGTCCATTCTCGTTTTCCCATTATTGGGGAAAATAAAGATGAGGTTCTGGGTATTTTATTGGCCAAAGATTTACTAGCCTATGCTTTTGGGCATGCGGCAAAAGATTTCCATTTGGGTGAAATACTAAGGCCCGCGATGTTTATTCCCGAAAGCAAACGCTTGGATGTTCTATTACAAGAATTCCGCAGAAATCGTAATCATATGGCCATTGTGGTGGATGAATACGGCGGCATTACAGGCTTAGTGACGATTGAAGATGTGTTAGAACAAATTGTGGGCGATATCGAAGATGAATACGATACCGATGATCTGGAACAGATTAAAAAGTATCATAACCATTCCTACACCGTAAAAGCCTTAACGCCCATTGAAACCTTTAACGATTTCTTTTCGGCACAGTTACCCGACACGGATGTTGATACCGTGGGTGGTTTGATTATCCGTGAGCTGGGCCGTTTGCCCAAGCGCGGTGAATCTTTAGAGATAGGTAACTATCGCTTTAAGGTGTTAAGGGCCGATAGTAGGCGTTTGCATTTGTTTCAGGTATTCGACAAGGGTAAGGGCTAAGGCTCTTCCGGGCAACCCCAACGACCCTCACCCCCCGGCACTCACGGGGCCGGACCCCTTGTATCTCTCCCATAAAATGGGAGAGGGGCTACTAAATTAAAGAGACCTTTGCAAATACATTTTGCGTTCGTCCGCAGAAAAATGCTCGATGGCATAACGTAACATGGTTCGGGGCATTTTAGGCGCATGCTGATCTAAGAATGTTATTAGTACTTGTGTATCTTTTTTGCCCACTTCTCTGAGCATCCACCCGACTGCTTTGTGGATTAAATCGTGATTATCTTTTAAGAGTTGCTTGGCGATTTTGAGTGTCCATTCAAAATGGTTGTTTTGAATAAAAGTCCAGGTTGAAACAATAGCCACTCTGCGTTCCCACAGATTATCTGAGATTGATAGGGTTTTTAGGATGGTTTTTTCTTTGTTGGTCTTACTAAACAATTCTGCGCCTATGATTAAATGGGCTGAGGCATCGACTAAATTCCAATTGTTCACATAGGCTAGATGCTTCAAGTAGAAATCGTAAATGCGTGTTTTTTCTGTTTGACTGCCGGCCTTATAGTGATTCACCAGGATGAACAAGGCTAATTGTCTTTCTTCGTTAAAGGGTGATTGTAATAATTTTTTGATATCTATCAGAGATAAATCTTCAAAGGTTTTGGCCAATTTTCGCAAGACTGGCACCGTCACACCCATGAATTGATCATGCTCCGCATAGTCGCCTTCGCCTGTTTTAAAGAAACGAGGATTGGAAGCTGATGCGGGGTCTTTGTGGGTTCGAAGAGTTTTTTGGAGTTCTGTGAGATTGTGTAAATTGTTATGCTTCATGCCCCTTCCACCAATTGATTCAAAATGGTAATCAGTGATTTTTGTTCCTGATCGGGCACTCTGCCAAAAAAGGTGGCATCGATTTGTTCCACGATAGGTACCAGTTGATGGATCAAAGTTTTACCCTTTTCTGTTAAAGAGACACTCTTGGCGCGTGTGTCTTTTTTGTGTTCTATACGATTCACAAGCCCCTCTGAAACCAATGTTTTAAGAGCCTTTGAAACCGTCATTTTATCAAGTTTTGACCACTGTGCAATAAGAATCTGTGTTGTATCATAACCGTGCGCTTCGAACCACAAAAGCGTTGCCAGAATCACAAAAGAGGCATGAGGGATCCCATAGGGTTCTAAGGCTTGCTTGATAAGGCGCTGCCACACCATGGTGCTTTGCCATAGCAAAAAACCAGGACTGTCTTCGGGCTTCTCAAAACCAAAAGGCAGATTAACCATGTTTGCTTCTTGCAAGCTTTACCAAGGCTTCTAGCTCTTGGGGTACCGTATCGGCAACATTTTGAGCGACCAGTTTAATCCATAGCCATTTAAGTGGACCACTGACCACCAATGTATTAGAAATCAAAAGCCCCTCGGGGGTTTCGATCATTGCATGGGTATCGACCATCTTAGCTCCAAAAAAGTTTGTACAGTCTGTAAAACTTCGCCCTTCGTCAATCGACGTTAGCATGATCTTAACCGCCGGCGCGCCTTTGGGCTTGAGCATAAAATGGTTACCTACCTCGAAAGCGCCCTCTAGTTTGCAGTAGTCTAAATCGCCATGCCAGCTGGGCCATTGGTTAATATCAGTCCATAAGGGCCAAATGTCTTCTTTTTTAAGCCCCGGATAGGCTTGGCTAAAGGTTCGAGTCCACATAAATACCCCCGTCTTTGGTAAATTATTATATTGTATGTATATTTACAATAAAGTCAATAGCCACCTCTTATTTTCGAATTGACTAAAAATCGAAAATAAAGGCATTTCTTATTTTCGTTTGTGCAACTAAAGGCATATCTTATTTTCGATTTGTTGATCTTTCGAAAATAAAGCTATATGCTAAGAAACTTTAGACAGGAGATACTATGTTATGGATATCCGAGAATCACCCTCTGGAACCGTTACAAAGAGCTTAACAGGTTATCAGGCCTTTATTCCAAATGTCCTACCCCCATCCTTTGAATGGGATAACATACTCGTGAGCAGCTTATCCAGGGCCGATCATATTTTAGGTATGCTCTCTCGTGAAGGGGAGCAATTGCCTAATCCCCATCTTCTCATGCGACCTTTTATAACACGTGAAGCTGTACTCTCAAGCAAAATTGAAGGCACCCAAGCAACCCTGGGAGAGATGCTAGCACAAGAAGCCGGTATTCATGTTGATCGCAACCCTGATGATGTACAGGAAGTTTATAATTACATTGTGGCTTTGGATTATGGCTTAAAGCGTCTACAGGATCTTCCTTTATCATTACGACTCATAAAAGAAATTCACGAAAAACTCATGCAAGGTGTGCGAGGAGCTCATGCAACACCCGGTGAATTTAGGAAATCACAAAACTGGATAGGCACCCCAGGGTGTACGCTCAATACAGCAAAATACGTACCCCCAACACCCGATGTCTTAATGGACTGTTTGGGTGCATTCGAACAATTTCTGCATGATAGAACACTACCTCCGCTCATTCATATTGCCTTATGTCATTATCAATTTGAAGCGATCCATCCTTTTTTAGATGGTAATGGACGCGTAGGACGTTTGCTTATTATATTACTTCTGGTTGAACGAAAGCTGTTACCTTCCCCTCTTTTATATTTAAGTGCTTTTTTTGAAGCAACAAGAGACGAATATTATAGACAACTCTATAGTTTGAGCAGCAAAGGCACGTGGCGTGATTGGTTTCTGTATTTTTTAGATGGTGTTTCAGCACAAGGTCTAGATGTATTAGATAGAGCCGCACGTATCAATGCATTAATCACTCGCTGGCAAATTATTGTTGGACCACGCGCAGAAGGTCTTGCACCCTCTATTGTAAAACACTTGGCAGTCAACCCCTATTTTACCACCAAAAAAATAGCCGAAAAATTCAACATTGCCTTTACCACAGCTCAAAGAACCATTGGAAAGCTTCAGGAACTTGGGATTGTTGCACAAACTTCGGAAGCAAAAAGAGATAAAATCTACTGCGCTAATGATATTTTAAAAATTCTGGAAGAGCCAACAAAAATAATAGGAACCCCTGATGAAACATTGTATCCATGATTTCATTTGAGAAAAATATCATCAACACCTATGGTGATCAGGGTAAAACCTGGTTGAATGATTTACCCAAGATTGTGGATGCGGTGTCCACACATTATGGCTTATCCGCCGTTCAACCCCTGGATAATCTCTCCTATCACTATGTGCTATCGGGACTTCAAGATAATCGATCCATTATCTTAAAACTGGGTTTGGACCAAAAGGGACTCAAACAGGAAGCAGCCGCGTTGCAAGCCTTTGAGGGGTTTGGCTCAGTGTCTGTTTTAGGACAAAAGCCTGGTGCCCTATTGCTGGAACGCGCCGTACCTGGCACATCACTCAAATCATACTTTCCATCTAGAGATAACGAGGCCATTCAGATCGCCTGTGCGGTCATGAAAAGACTGCACCAAGCACCAGCACCCAACACTGGATTATTTCCTGCTATGCAGGATTGGTTGGCGATCTTGGATAAGCCTTGGGATATTCCGAACCAGTACCTAGAAAAAGCTA
This sequence comes from Legionella genomosp. 1, assembly GCA_945878715.1. Taxonomy (GTDB): domain Bacteria; phylum Pseudomonadota; class Gammaproteobacteria; order UBA6186; family Azoamicaceae; genus CADEGZ01. Next base: position 10,508 of record CAMCTX010000011.1, read on the forward strand.
GAACCCTTCGCACAAAACTGCTTGCAACTTCAAACAAAACTGTTTTGCTGCATGGTGATCTGCATCATGATAATATCCTGCAACACGGTGATGGCAAAGCACGCCAAAGCTCACGTCCGCCGAAGTGCGTTAGCACGAAGGAGGATAGCGACGGCGGGTGGGTAGTGATTGATCCCAAAGGTATGATGGGTGAACCTGCTTATGAAGTGGCTGCTTTTATTCGTAATCCTATACCAGAGCTACTAGCCTCAGCCGCTGTGCTTGATATTATCAAACATCGTATCCAGGTTTTTTCTAAGCTCCTTGGCATCGACAGCCAACGCATGAGCGAGTGGTGCTTTGTGCAAGCCGTGCTTGCTTGGGTTTGGGCGTTGGAAGATGGTGGTGATAGTGATTCTTTTAAACAGCTTACAGACATTTTTAATAGCTTAGCCCCAAGTTTTATATAATAGAGGTTCAAATGATTAGATTATCGGTGTCGCGATCCAAAGCAGAAGAAAAACTATTACATTATACGGGCAAAGCCATTGCCGATTATAACCTGATACAAGCCGGCGATCGGGTAATGGTCTGCCTTTCGGGTGGCAAAGATTCTTTTACCATGCTTTCGATTTTAAAATTACTGCAAGCCCGATCAAAACATGCTTTTGAACTCTTTTCTTTTACGCTGGATCAAGCCCAACCAGGCTGGGACGACACCGCCTTAAGAGCGTTTTTAGAAAAACTAAAAGTGCCTTATGAAATCTTAACCAGAGATACCTATTCGATTGTAAAAGAAAAAATACCCGAAGGACAAACCTATTGTTCCTTATGTTCGCGTTTAAGACGCGGTATTATTTATAGCTATGCCGAAGAAAAAGGCTTTAACAAGATTGCCCTGGGGCATCATAGGGACGATTTAATTACCACGCTTTTAATGTCTATTTTTTACAATGGTGAAATTAGATCGATGCCACCAAAGCTCTTAAGCGACAATAAAAAACATGTGGTAATTCGCCCACTGGTGTACTGCCAAGAAGCCGATATACGCACTTATGCAGAGCAAAGACAATTTCCTATTATTCCTTGTAATTTATGTGGCGCGCAGGAAAATTTAGCGCGTGTTCGCGTGAAAAAATTAATACAAGAATTGGCGCTGCAAAACCCGAAAATACCTAGCAATATGCTACATGCCCTGCAAGCTATTAAGCCGAGTCAATTGATGGATAAGGAACTATGGGATTTTAAAAACCTAGAGAAAAACGCATCTTTGATGGATGATATCAGTTTTTTTAAGTGATTTTAGAATAGCGATCAGGCCGCAGTTGCGTGTATAATTTTAGCCAATGTTTTAATAGTGGGATTTTTATACTTAAGGGTATGATATAAGGTAGCGCGCGAGAGCTGTGATTTTTGTGCCATTTTCACCATATTAGCTGTTTCCAAATAAATGCTTACAACCTCTAATACACCTTCGGGATCATTGTTCACCAGACACTCCGCAACCGCCTTTGCTAAATGGTTGGTATTTAGAATTTCTCGCGTAGGATGCCAATGGCGGCAAGATTTCATTTTACGTGTATCGAGCGTAGATCTTCTTAGCGGTTTGGATATCCCTGTCTTGGCCATTTTTGTTACCCCCTAGTAATAACAGCATTTTATATTGGTGGGCCATCGCATAGTAAACCCTGCGTCCATTTTTCCATTTTAACTCCCAAACAGTATGGGTGTAGTCAAGAACCTTATGCTCTCCAAAATATCCTTCGAGCTCAATATTACGCATTCTTTCGAGAATCTGTAGCCTATGTTTTTGGCTCTGTTTTGAATACCAAAGATCATATTCAGGTGCACTTAATATTTGCCATGATTGCTTCATGGCTAAAATATACAATGCTTGAAGTGTACAACATATCAGACAAATATACGAGAGAAGGAATAAGTCATTCAAATAATTACATTATCTAAACGACATAACGACTCTCATAATGAAGGTGGTTTTTTAGACTATTTCAGAGTAACTATCAAAAAGTTTTACAACTTATCTTTAAATCGGTTGCTGGCGGCTACTAAGGCCTTGGTCGTGCCTATTTCTAAGGCAGCATGTCCTGATTCTGGCACCAATACCAATTGGGAACCAGGCCACGCCTTATGCAATTGATAGGCTCGTTTTGGGCGACAAACAATATCATATCTTCCCTGTACAATAATAAGCGGTAAATGTTTAATCTTATGAAGATTATCAAGAATTTCATTTTCTTTAATAAAAAAATTGTTTTTACAGTAATGCGTAAGAATACGGGCCACGGCTAACATAGCATGCTTATCTGCCAAAGTTTTTTCTAAAAAGGTATGATCGATATTCAAAAACGAACAGATTAAATCATATTTCATAAAGGCATTGGCGGCAGCCAAATGAACAGCGGAGTCTGGATGATTCAATCTTTTATCATATGATTGAATTAAATCCTGTTGTTCAGCGTGGGAAAGATGCGCTACCAATGCCTCCCATGCCTCGGGGAAAATGTCTTGCATCCCATACCAAAATGCTTTGTTTTCAGAAGCAGTGCCTAAAAATACACCCCGAAGAATAAATCCTAAACAAGCGTCTGGATACTGTTCTGCGTAGAGCAAAGCATAAGTGCTCCCCCAAGATCCCCCCAATATTAACCATTGATCAATTTTTAAATGGTGCTTAAGCTGTTCCAAATCTTGGATTAAGTGTTGGGTCGTATTTTCTTTTATTTCACCCTGAGGCGTTGAGCGTTTACTCCCCCGTTGATCTAACAGAATGATGCGATAAAAAGCGGGATCGAAATAACGCATATCGTTAGGACCACATCCACCCCCTGGCCCCCCATGTAAAACAACAACCGGTGTTCCCTTTGGATGACCATATTGTGCATACCAAAGTGTATGCCGTTCTGAAACTTTGAGTTTTCCTTCTTCAAAGGGCGTGATTTCAGGATATAAAAGGTCTTGTACAGAAAACTTTGGCGTGTACACTGAATCTGGAATGCTGAGTGCTGCGTTTATATTGGAAAACATACATTACTTCCCTGTAATGGTGTGTTTATCGAAGTTAGCCTTACAAATGTTGGCCTGGCAAGCCGAAGCTTTAGCGAAGGCTGGCGGAGAGAGAGGGATTCGAACCCTCGATGAAGTTTTAGCCCCATACTCCCTTAGCAGGGGAGCGCCTTCAGCCACTCGGCCATCTCTCCGCTCTTGGCGCACTCTACCACAGCTACTCGTCGTTATCTACGTAGGCGCTGGTGTCGTTGTCGTTGGCAGCGGGATCTAATCCACCATTTTTCTCGCGCTGAATGCGCTGATAGATCTCTTCCCGATGCACAGAGACTGTTTTAGGGGCATTCACACCAATACGCACCTGATTCCCTTTGACGCCTAATACAGTGAGTGTGACATCGTCCCCCACAATTAAGCTTTCACCCACACGCCTCGTTAAAATTAACATTGTCTTTCTCCTCTTCCTTATGACTATTATGATTTTCCATGGTCTGGACTGAACTAAAAAAAGCCTGTTCCAATAAGCGCACACCTAAGGTTAAAAAGGCGCGATCAATTAATATACATAATCTCATTTCTGAAGCACAAAGCCATAGCACAGGAATAGAAGCTTCGGCTAAGACCCGTAGCATCGTGGCTAATACTTGCAGATCGGATCGTACCCCAACCCCGACAACCGCTAATTTGGCAACTTCGCTATCGACACGAATGGTGCCTGCACCTAAACGCGTGACAACTTCTTGTATCATTGTAAGCGTTTGCTGGGCATCACGTTGATGCACACTAAAACTTAGATCGATCTGATGATCGTGAAGCGATTGCACCATCATATCGATTTCGATATGGGCTTCGCTTAAAGGCAAAAGCAACTGCGCAAGGCCTTCTGATCCTTGTGGGATCCCCTGTATTAAAAAGTGTGCTTCGTCCCGACTAAAAGCAAGTCCGGATACCACAGGATGTTCAGGTAATTTGCCCTGAGTGAGAATAACTGTGCCCGATCCTTCGTGAAAAGTAGACAATACACGCAAAGGTACCTGATGCCTACCTGCCCACTCTAAGGCACGATTTTGCATGACTTTGGCACCACTACTGGCCATTTCCAAGATCGGTGAAAGACCGATTTCGCGCATACACGTGGCTGTAGGTACGATGCGTGGATCGACCGTATAGATTCCTTCAACATCGGTATAAATCTGACATTCATCGGCCTCTAGGGCTGCGGCTAAAGCAACGGCGGTGGTATCGGATCCCCCTCGACCCAGTGTTGTAAGCGTACCCTCGCTATCCACGCCCTGAAAACCTGCAACCACCACCACATAACCTGCGGCGAGATCGGCATGAATGCGATGGGTGTCGATACCTAAGATATTCGCTCTGTTATACGCACTATCCGTTAAGATGGGTAATTGTGCGCCCGTATAGGCACGCGTTGCACAACCCTTTGCTACTAAGGCCATATTTAAGAGTGCAATACTTTTTTGTTCACCCGTCGACAAAAGAATAGCCAAAGCTCGGGTGTCAGGATCGATCATTAAGGATTTTGCTAAATCGAGCAGACGATCGGTCTCACCTGCCATAGCCGAGACCACCACGACTAGCTTATGGCCGGCTTGCTGTGCGTGGATAATTTTGTCCGCAACCAGACGGATCTGATCGATCCCGCCCACGGAGGTCCCACCATATTTTTGTACGATTAAAGCCATAGTCCTTTACTAAATCTAATCAAGGAAGGGCGCTATTCTGCCACACTATCCAGGGCTTTTTCAACAAAGTTATAGACTGAACCCAATATAGAATTTAAGTTTTCTGACTTATTTCCAGCACCCTGCGCTAGATCGGCACGCCCACCGCCCTGTCCGCCCAGCTGCTCTACCACATGCTTGAGCAAGGTATTGGCCTGCAAGGGTGGCGTACAGGCCTTTGCCACAAGCACGACCACTTGCACTTTGGGTGTATCTTCACTGTCCATGCCTGCAACCACTACCACACTTAAATCCCATTGATCCCTTAAATGTTCAGCATATTCCTTCAGCGTTTTTGGATCGCCTACCGCTATTTTAACGGCCAAAACCTTTTTTCCTTGAATGAGATGAATATCGGGTGGGCTTGCATCTGCCCCACCTGAACCCTGTGTGGCTAAGCGCGTTTTAGCCTGTTGCAGTTCTTTTTCTAGAGATTTGTTTTTTGCTAAAAGCTCTGTGATTTTCTCAGGCAATGTATCGCGTGTAGCACGCATGCGTTCTGCAGCATCGGATAATTGCTTTTCCAAGGTATTGCAATAGGCTAATGCGGCCTCGCCCGTGACGGCTTCTAAGCGACGCACACCCGAGGCTATGCCCGATTCGCTAATAATCTTAAAGCACCCGATATCGCCTGTACGTTGTGCATGGGTACCCCCACAAAGTTCTACGGAAAACGGTTCTGTTTTTGAAGAAACAATCTCACCCATTGATAGAACCCGCACTTCTTCCCCGTATTTTTCACCAAACAAAGCCATGGCACCCTGCTTTAAGGCTTCTTCTACCGGTAGGATTTTGGTTTCCACTAAAGTGTTTTCAAGTATTTTCTGATTTACACGTTTTTCAATATCGACTAATTGCGCAGCACTTAAAGCTTGACCGTGCGAGAAATCAAAACGTAATCGCTGGGAATCGACCAAGGAACCTTTTTGTTGTACATGATCGCCCAACACAATGCGTAACACAGCATGCAAAAGATGTGTGGCTGAATGATTGCGCGCGGTAGCAGCACGTTGTTTTTTATCAACCAGAGCCGCCACCTTATCACCAAGACTGAGAGTGCCTGTGCGCATCACACCACTGTGCAAATAATAGCCGCCTGCTTTTTGCGTGTTTTGCACTTCAAAAAGACCTTGGATATTATGATGGGCATCCTGCAGTACAAGCGTACCCTGATCGCCGACTTGTCCACCGGCTTCTGCATAAAAAGGCGTGTGATCGAGCACAATACTAGCCTTTTGTTCGGCTTGCAGTTTTTCTAAGGGCGAACCCTCCACGCTATAACACCCTATGATGGTTGCAGCACTTTCTAAAAGTTCATAACCTATAAAACCTGTGACAGGGCTATCACCCGCACCAAAACCACCCAGTACCGCCTTAGGATTCCCTGCTGTAAAACTACTATGATCCCGCGATCGTGTGCGTTGTTCTTCCATAGCTTGTTCAAAGCCTACGGTATCGAGTGCGATGCCGCGCTCTCTGGCAATATCATTGGTTAGATCCACCGGGAACCCATAGGTATCGTAGAGTTTAAAAATAACAGCCCCAGGCAACAGCCCACCTGCTGTTTGTGCTAGGGCCTCTTCTAAGATTTTTAAGCCCTTATCTAAAGTGTGCGCAAATTGCAGTTCTTCTTGATAGAGCGCCTGTTTAATGCGTTCAGCGCCTACTGCAAGCAATGGGTAATCATCGCCCATTTCTCGCACTAAAAATTGTACCAAATCGTAAAAAAACGGTTCTTTGAAACCAATGGCATGACCATGACGCACCGCACGACGAATAATGCGCCTGAGTACATAGCCTCTGCCCTCGTTCGAAGGCAACACACCATCGGCGATTAAAAAAGCACAGGAACGAATATGATCGGCCACCACTCTAAGCGAATGAACCGGCGCTTTGGGATTCATACCAGGGCCAATGAGATTTTGAATACTCTGAATAAGATTGGCAAAAATATCGATATCATAATTGTTATGCACGCCTTGCATAACGGCTGCAATGCGCTCTAATCCCATACCCGTATCGACGGCAGGTTTGGGCAAAGGATTGAGCGCACCTGATGCATCGCGATTATATTGCATAAAGACCAGATTCCAGATCTCTACATAGCGATCGCCTTCTGCATCGATAGAACCCGGCGGGCCTCCCGGTATTTCAGAACCATGATCATAGTACATTTCGCTGCAAGGCCCACAAGGACCGGTGTCGCCCATAGACCAAAAATTATCGGCAGTACCACAACGCGATAAACGTGCAGGATCGATTCCCATGGTGTTGATCCATAAATCTTCGGCTTCTTGGTCTTCTTCGAAAACCGTAATCCATAAGCGATCGACAGGGATCTTTAAAACCTTAGTAAGAAAATGGAATGCATGTTGAATGGCCTCTTTTTTAAAATAGGAACCAAAACTAAAATTACCCAACATTTCAAAGAAGGTATGATGCCGGGCGGTATAGCCCACATTTTCTAAATCGTTGTGCTTACCACCTGCACGCATACAACGCTGACTGGAAGTAACTTGTATAGCAGGGGGTTGCTCTAGACCTAGAAAGGCATTTTTAAAGGGTACCATTCCCGCATTGGTCAATAACAAGCTGGGATCATTATGAGGAACTAAGGAACTACTTGGCACAATCAGATGCGATTGTGATTGAAAGTAGTCTAAAAAAGCTTTTCTTATATCTTTTGTTTTCATAAACCCTCACCCGGCCACCTCGCGCTATGCGCTTCGGCGGCCACCCTCTCCCGCAAAGCGGGAGAAGGTATATACGAATTACGAGCATACCGTGATGAAAATGACTCGCGATAACGGCAACGTTTATTTTAATCCGTCGTTAAAGCAAGTTCTGCCTCGGTAGGCGCTGCAATGCTGCCGCGACCGGCTGCAGCCGCAATAGATTGTGCACGAATGGCGGCTTCTAAAGCTTCTGCAATCTTTGGATTCTCTGTTAAATATTGGCGTACATTTTCCTTGCCCTGCCCTATACGCAACCCATTGTAGCTATACCAAGCACCGGATTTATCGATTAGATTCAATTTGGAGCCGAGCTCGACAATTTCACCTAAGCGACAAATACCCTGGCCATAATAAATTTCAAATTCTGCTTGCTTGAAGGGTGGTGCCACTTTGTTTTTCACCACTTTGACACGGGTTTCATTGCCTAAAATTTCATCGCCCTTCTTGATAGCGCCTGTTCGGCGTATATCTAAGCGTACAGAGGCATAGAATTTTAAGGCATTACCACCGGTGGTGGTTTCGGGACTGCCGAACATGACCCCAATTTTCATGCGAATTTGGTTAATAAAAATAACCAAGGTATTAGATCGCTTGATATTGGCCGTGAGTTTGCGCAGTGCTTGGGACATTAAACGTGCCTGTAAACCCATATGTTGATCGCCCATATCGCCTTCGATTTCGGCTTTGGGCGTGAGGGCTGCTACTGAATCGATAACCACGACATCTACCGCATTGGAACGCACTAACATATCGGTGATTTCTAAAGCCTGCTCGCCTGTATCGGGCTGAGACACCAACAATTCTTTGACGTTCACATGTAATTTTTCTGCATAACCTAAATCTAAAGCATGTTCTGCATCCACAAAGGCTGCAGTGCCGCCCATTTTCTGGCATTCAGCAATGACTTGTAGGGTTAAAGTGGTTTTTCCGGAGGATTCGGGCCCAAAAATTTCGACCACACGACCCTTGGGTAACCCGCCAATACCTAAGGCAATATCTAAGCCTAAGGAACCTGTGGAAATAGCCTCGATGTTTGCAATGGCTGCATCGTCGCCCAGCAACATGACAGAGCCCTTACCAAATTGACGCTCAATTTGTGCTAAAGCTGCCGTTAACGCCTTTCTCTTATTGTCGTCCATCTGCAATCATCCTCTTTATCATAAAACGATTGCAGGATTATCCCATAAGTCTTAGCCTACCGATAGTAGGATAAAAAACCGACCCGCGACTTATTATTCAGGCCGAGAACTCACACAACTACGTAAAAAACCCAATTCAGATAGCAAGCGTGCATAACGCTCATCGCCTAACTGATGCACAATGTGATCTTGCGCGGCTTTCCACAAAGGTACGCCCTTCTCAATCGTTATGCGTCCTTGATCGCTAAGCACATAACCTTTGGTGCGCTTATCGGGCAAGGGGACTGTCATAATGAGCCCTGCTTTTTCCAGCGGCTTAAGATTACGTGTGAGGGTTGTTCTATCCATGACCAAGCCCTGCGCCATCTCGGTGAGGGTTTTACCCTGAGAAGAGGTGAGCGTTAAAAGCAAGGTAAATTGGGTAGCCCGTATACCAGAGGGTTCTAAATGTCGATCAAAACTCTGTGTAACTGCACGGGTGACTTTGCGTAGATTAAAGCAGCAGCAAATGGCATTAATCTTTTGATAGGGTCCTAGTTCATTCATATTAGTGTACCTCCTAACAAAAGTTTAGGCACAATAGGATGAATTGCAAGGAAGTTAGCTAAAAAATTTTAAGGGAATTTGAGATATTTTAGTATTTGAATATAGGTCTGCCTCTCACCCGGCGCTTCGCGCCACCCAGGCAACCCTCACCCTAGCCACCAAAGCTACGCTTTGGTGTGCTTTTCCCAATGTCGGCAGAGCCGACCGCTCGCGTCCCGCAAAGCGAATGCTATCCCTTATTCTCTAAGGTTGCATGGTTAAGCTTGGCGTTCTGTTCGATAAAGTGAATAATCTGCTCTGCAACATCGATACCACTAATGGCTTCGATACCTTTGAGGCCCGGTGAGGAATTAACTTCTAAGACCAGCGGCCCATGGTTGGAACGCATCATATCCACACCTGCTACATTCAAGCCCATAATTTTAACCGCGCGCACCGCAATCATGCGTTCTTCAGGAGTGATTTTAACAACTTCGCTCGTACCACCCTGATGCAGATTGGATCGAAATTCGCCGGCCTTGGCTTGACGTTTCATGGCAGCCACTACTTTGCCACCGATCACGAAACAACGAATATCGCTACAATCGGCCTCTTTGATAAATTCTTGTACGAGGATATTCGCTTTAAGCCCTGCAAAAGCATCGATCACACTTTCAGCAGCTTGGGGTGTTTCGGCTAAAACAACACCCATACCTTGCGCGCCTTCTAAGAGTTTAATAACCAGCGGACTGCCGCCCATCATGCGCACCAGATCTTGGGTATCGCCTGGGGAATGTGCAAAACCGGTGACAGGCAAACCAATGCCTTTACGCGCAAGTAATTGCAAAGAACGTAATTTATCCCGCGAACGAGAAATAGCAATGGATTGATTAACAGAAAACATACCCATCATTTCGCACTGTCTTAAAACAGCGGTGCCATAAAAAGTAATGGATGCACCAATTCTTGGGATCACCGCATCGAAAGGTTCCAGACGATGGCCCTTGTAATGAATAGAAGGTTTATGCGAGGCAATATTCATATAGCAACGCAGGGTATCGATAACCTGCACTTCATGCCCACGTGCTTGCGCTGCACAAACGAGCCTATGTGTGGAATATAATTTGCTGCGCCTAGACAAAATGGCGATCCGCATTTATTTTTTACTCCCAAAATAACCACCAATCACAAAAGATGCGATAGGTAAAAGACCGGTTTTACAGGTATCGAATAATGCCTTTCCGTAGGATTCCTCATATAAGCACATGAGAATGCTCCCTACAAAAAAACAAGCAATACCCCTTAAAACCCATTTGGCAAATTGTAATCGATCTTGGGGTGATAAATCACCCACCCGGGCATTCAAAATGTCGGAGTCGTCCTCCCTATTCTGAATAATGGACTTTCTCTTGCTAGCCATGTTTCACCTTCCTGTGTATTTAGCCTCATAGATATCCTCGTACGATTGGCTAAATGATGCTGTTTAAACATGGTATGGCCCTCCTTTCACTATCATCGACAACCCAGTCTAGGACAGGCCTTGCATTGTAGCAAGATCATACAGGATGTTGTGCCACGCAGCATTCAATAGTAGGATGCCCCCATGAATCTTCGCACTTATATACCCTATTGCCTTGCCCTGCTCTTTGGTGCGCTGCTGCCGCTGGCCTTTGCACCCTACCCTATCTGGCCACTGGCCATGGTGTCGCCCGCCCTATTGCTCTGGTTATGGGAAAAAACCGCGAATCCTAAAAGCGCCTGTGCACTGGGCTTTTGCTTTGGGCTTGGCTTTTTTGGTGTAGGTGTTTCTTGGGTCTTTGTGAGCATTCATCACTATGGCAATACATCCCTTCCGCTGGCAGTACTGATTACGGCCTTGTTTGTGATGCTGCTTGCGCTATTTATCGCTGTACAGGGTTATGTAAACAAACGTTTTTTTGATCCGCGATTACAGCCTTTTCAATACCTGGCTTTTCCTGGCCTCTGGGTAGGCTTTGAATGGCTGCGCAGTGTGGTATTGAGTGGTTTTCCTTGGCTCTATCTAGGTTATGCAGGACTCGATACACCGCTTGAAGGCTATGGCCCCCTTGGCAGTGTTTATGCGATTTCTTGGATCTTTGCCCTACACAGTGTGGCGCTGCGTATACTGTGTACCGATATATGCAAATACCAACCTAAAAAAATAGGGGCTTTTTTACTGATTGCATGCTTGTGGATAGTGGGTAGCTATTTGCAACATTATCCTTTTGTAAAAGCTTTAGCCAAAAATTATACGGTAAGCTTAGTGCAAGGTAATGTGGAACCCTTTGATAAATTTACCCGTGAAGATCCTATTGGTTCTACCGAAAAAATCTATGGAACGCTTACACAGAAGCATTGGGATGATGATCTGATTATTTGGCCTGAGGGTGCGATTCCCCTACCCTTACCTTATGCAGATGCTTATGTAAAACACCTTGATGAACAAGCACGCCAACACGGTTCTACCTTGATGACTGGCATTCAAGTGATCGATAAAGCGGGACATGATTACAATGCACTGATTGCATTAGGACTGGGTCAAGGGCTTTATTACAAAGTGCATTTGGTACCCTTTGGCGATTTTTTACCCTTTGATGCTTGGCTTCGGGGATTGATAGGCTTTTTTGATCTGCCGATGTCGAGTTTCAAAGCAGGACCGAAAAATCAACCACTGATTCATACCCCCACTTTGGGTTTAAACCCGCTCATTTGCTATGAAATTGCCTTTCCCGAACAAGTGCGCCATACGCTAAGAAATTCCGATGCCATCATTAATATTAGCGAAGATGGTTGGTTTGGCCGTTCCTTAGGGCCGCATCAACATTTACAAATCGCACGCATGCGCGCCTTAGAAACAGGTCGCACCGTATTGCGTGCAACCACCAGCGGCTTAACCGCGATCATTGATCCCTTTGGGCATATTGTTGCAGAGGCACCTCCCTTTGAAGCCACGGTGCTGTCTGGGACCTTTCAAGCCATGCAGGGTACAACGCCCTGGATACGATGGGGTTTGTGGCCTTTGCTTTTGATCGTGGGTTTGGGTCTTGTTTTGTCAAAAGCATTGTTGGATTGGAGGGGCTTTGTTATGCTGCGGGGATAAAGATTATTCACCCACCCATGGTAAGGTTTATGGAATCGCAGTATAACCCACAAGTAATAGAACAGACTGCACAACAATATTGGCAGGACCATCAAAGCTTTAAAGCTGTCATAGATCCCACGCGAGAAAAATTCTACTGTTTAAGTATGTTTCCTTACCCAAGTGGTAGGCTTCATATGGGGCATGCGCGCAACTACACCATTGGCGATGTGATTAGCCGTTATCAAGGTATGCGCGGCAAAAATGTTTTACAACCCATTGGTTGGGATTCCTTTGGGCTCCCGGCAGAAAATGCAGCGATGAAACATAAAGTCCCACCTTTAGCTTGGACTGAAGAAAATATTCAACATATGGGCGCCCAATTAAAACGTTTAGGCCTTGCCTACGATTGGGACCGAGAAATAGCCACCCACCGACCCGATTATTATCGCTGGGAACAATGGCTTTTTATTAAACTCTATGAAAAAGGCCTGGTCTACCGCAAAAATGCCGTTGTGAATTGGGATCCGGTCGATCAAACCGTTTTGGCTAATGAACAAGTCGTAGAAGGCCGAGGCTGGCGTTCGGGCGCTTTGGTAGAACGTCGGGAAATACCGCAGTGGTTTTTAAAAATTACCGCTTATGCTGAAGAATTACTAGCCAGCTTAGACACCCTAACGGGATGGCCACAATCGGTCAAGACTATGCAACGCAATTGGATAGGACGCTCGGAAGGTGCGCTGATTCATTTCCAAATCCAAAACAGTAGAGAACAACTTTCGGTCTTTAGTACACGCCTGGATACACTTTATGGCGTTAGCTATTTAGCCGTAGCCCCCGAACATTCTTTGAGTCTTGCAGCGGCTCTCACTCATCCAAAGGTTGCAGCTTTTCTGGCCGAACATCGCAATATCAAAGTGGCTGAAGCCGAGATGGCAACCCTGGAAAAGAAAGGCGTAGATTTGGGGCTGCATGCGATCAATCCGATGAATGGTGCCTTGATTCCGATTTGGGTGGCCAATTATGTCTTTACCGATTATGGCACAGGCGCCGTGATGGGCGTACCCGCCCATGACAATCGCGATGCAGAGTTTGCACAAAAATATGATCTGCCAAGCTATACAGTGATAGATAACGAAACCGGTACTTTAATCAACTCCGATCGTTTTAATGGTTTATCGATAATCGCTGCCAGCCAAGCCTTGCTTAGCGATCTACAAAAAGACAAACAGGCCGAAGCACAAATACATTGGCGATTGCGCGACTGGGGTATTTCTAGACAGCGCTATTGGGGTGCACCCATTCCGATGATCCACTGCACACACTGTGGAACCGTACCCGTACCAGAGGCCGATCTACCCGTGGTTTTACCCGAAGCGTCCGACAGAACAGGGCCGACCTCGATCCCGGCCCCTACATTGAAAGATCCTGCGTTTTATGAGGTTGCATGCCCACAGTGCGGGAAACCCGCACACCGTGAAACCGATACTTTTGATACCTTTATGGAATCGTCCTGGTATTACGCACGTTTTGCCTGTTGGGATCAAAAAACTGCCATACTGGATGAGCGTGCGAATGATTGGTTACCGGTTGATCAATACATTGGTGGTATTGAGCACGCTATTTTACATTTACTCTATGCACGCTTTTTTCATAAGCTGATGCGTGATTTAGGTTTGGTAAAAAGCGATGAGCCTTTCAAGAATCTTTTAACCCAGGGTATGGTGCTAAAAGATGGCTCTAAGATGTCTAAATCGGTCGGTAATACCGTAGATCCCGAAGCGCTGATACAATCTTACGGAGCCGATACCGTACGCCTATTCCTGATGTTTAGTTCGGCACCCGAGCAATCCTTAGAATGGTCTGAAGCCGGTGTAGAAGGCGCCTTTCGCTTTCTGAAACGCTTATGGCAAGCGGTTTATAGCCTACAGGACCCTGCGTCTAAACAAGGTTTAGATGCAGATGTGAAAAAAACAAAAGAACTGAGACGCATTATTCATCAAACCATTCGAAAAGTCAGCGATGATATTGAAAGACGTTATACTTTTAATACAGCCATTGCAGCCATGATGGAATTGTTGAACGCGCTGCAAAAATATAAAGCTGAAAACTTAAAAGATGTGGCCGTTGTGAAAGAAGGACTTGAAACGCTGGTATTGCTACTGGCACCGATTGTACCTCATATTACGCATACACTATGGCAGGCACTCGGACACAAGGAAGCTATCATACAGGCTGCATGGCCCAGCGTAGATGTGGCAGCGCTCGCCCAAGAAACACTAAACATTGTGGTGCAGATTAACGGCAAGGTTCGCGCGAACCTTAACATTGCCGCCCATCATGATCGCAGCATGCTAGAGGCAGCGGTACTACAACATGAGAATGTACAACGCCATATAGGGGATCAGGTGATTGACAAGATCATTGTTGTACCCAATAAATTGGTAAATATTGTGGTGAAGAATCTAATATGATGAAATTTTTCTGCATCGTGCTTAGCACATTCCTCCTCCAAGGGTGTGGTTTTCATTTGCGCGGTTCTTATACCATGCCCGAAGCGCTCAAGATCGTACACATGAGTCCTTATCAACCCTATGATCCTTTACAACGCGTGCTACGACAAATGCTTGCAGGCAATGGCGTGCAGATTGTAGAGGGCGCAAGTGCTGATGAAACCCCACCCAGCACTTTGACCATTAAAAATCAAAGTTTTGAGGAACGTCCCATTGCCTACGGTGTCGATGGACGTGTAACCCGCACACGATTAGAATTACGATTGGAATATGCAGTGGATATACAACCTGCCTACCATTATGAACATACTATACGCGTCGCCCGCGATTATAATCTTAATCCTAATAATGTTCTTGGTACCGAAAATGAAGGCAACCGTTTAAAAGAAGATCTATACGAAGCGGCAGCTGCGCAATGCGTCTTAGAACTCTCTTTAGTTAAGCCACCCTAAACGATGCGTATTTTACCACAGGACTTGATCCATCATCTAAAAAAAGGGCTGCAGCTGGCGATCGGTGTATTTGGGGAAGAGCCGCTACAGTCTCAAGAAGCAAAAGACCTGATCCGTCGTAAAGCCTTGGAACAAGGTTACACTGCACGATCGCTGCACTATCTCCAAGCAAGTTTCGATAGCAGCGAAATCCTTGCCACCCTGCAAAGCGCTGATATTTTTTCTGAAAAACGATTTCTGGAAATCCATTTACCCGATTCAGCACCCAATGCACTACAACGGTCGCTTTGTACCCAACTGGTAGATAGGCTAGCGCTTCAACCTTATCTACTGCTCATCACAGGTCCCAAACTCGATACGGCCCTACAAAACAGCGCATGGTTTAAAAAACTGGAGACCCAAGGTGTTATCATTCCTTGTCGAACTTTGAATACCGCACAAAGTAGGCTTTGGATAATGGAACGCTTAAAAACCGCTGGTTTTGAGGCCCCTGCTTTTGTAGTCGATCGCTTGCTGGAGAGAACCGAAGGTAACTTATTGGCTGCCAAACAAGCCATTGAAAAATTAGCCTTCCAAGGCACCGATCAGGCACTCAGCTTGGAAAAAATAGATGCTGTGGTAGAACCTAGCGCCCGTTTTAAAGTCTTTGAATTAATGGATGCAGCCCTAAAAGGTGCCCCTGCCCGCACTGTCCAAATCTTAGAGAGTCTAAAACAAGAAGGACTGACCGATCCCACACTCATTGTGTGGGTGCTTACCCAAGAAATAACCAAACTCATACCACTCGCACAACAGGCACAGGATGGAAGGCTGAACCCTGCCGCACTCACAAGCGCGGGCATTTGGAAAAACCGTGAAGCGCTGATCCAAACTTTTTTAAAACGCCAAACCACAAAGGGACTGCAGGCTATTTTTCTCGAACTAAAAAGTGTCGATGATATTCTAAAAGGTCGCAGACTGGGTGATCGCTGGAGTGCAGTGCGGGCTTTGTGTTTAAATATTGCCGGGGCTGGAGTCTGTCGTGTCTAGATTGCGCACACTGAAAAATCATCATCAAGAAAGTGAAATCTACAGACAACGGGCCATTGTTGCGATGATTATCATTCTGCTTGCGACGGCTGTATTAATAGGACGTTTGATTTTCTTACAAGTATTCGCCTTTGATATTTATAAGACGCTCTCTTTACATAACCAAGTACGTATTGTACCCCTGGTACCTAGTCGGGGCTTGATTTTTGATAGACATGGCGTGGTGATTGCCGAAAATATTCCCGCCTTTAGTTTGGAAATAACACCCGAACGCGTGGCCAATCTAGAAGAAACGCTTAAGGCTATTGATATCATCATTCCGCTGACACACACCGAGCGAGAACGTTTCTATAGACAGCTTAAACATAGCCGACGATCGGAACCCATCCCACTACGCCTTAAACTAAGCGAAGCAGAAGTCGCAAAGTTTTCTGTGGAAAAACATCGCTTGGCAGGCGTAGATATTCATGCAAGGCTGATCCGCTATTATCCCTTTAAAGATCTCTTTGCGCACGCACTGGGTTATGTAGGCCCCATTAATGAAAAAGAAGTCCCTACACTCGACCCTATCAATTACCGTGGTAGTTATATTATGGGAAAAACGGGCCTTGAAAAATTTTATGAAAAAACCTTACATGGCATTGTGGGTTACCAACATGTAGAAACCGATGCCAAAGGCCGAACGATTCGGGTGCTTGATCAGGTCTTACCTATACCAGGTCGTCATCTGCATCTTTCACTCGATACGCATTTACAACAAGCCGCCGTGAATGCCATGAAGGATTTAAAAGGTGCCATTGTTGCCATAGAACCTGAAACAGGATCGGTCTTGGCTTTAGTTAGCACACCTTCTTTTGATCCTAACCTCTTTAGCCATGGTATTGACAGTAAAAATTATGATGAACTGCGTAATGCCCTTGATAAACCACTTTTTAATCGTGCCATTCAAGCACAATATCCACCCGGATCGACTATTAAACCACTGGTCGCACTCAAAGGTTTGGAACTTGGCACTATTACCCCGCAATTTACGCTATTTGATCCCGGTTGGTATCAACTACAAAAAGGGGGGCGTCTCTACCGCGATTGGATTTATCATGCCAAAAAACATGGGCACGGTTCAGTCGATCTTGAAAAAGCCATCGCCCAAAGTTGTGATACCTATTTTTTCACGCTGGCCCATAAACTAGGTCTTGGGCCCCTGCAAGATGTCTATAGAAGCTTTGGTTTAGGCAAAGCCACCCAAATTGACAGCGCGGGCGAAACCAGTGGATTACTCCCTTCAGAAGAATGGAAACAAAAAATGCGTCATCAAGACTGGTATCCGGGAGACACACTCAACATTGGGATTGGACAAGGGGCTTTACTGGCAACGCCCCTACAAATGGCGCAGGTAAGCAGCATGCTGGCCAATCGCGGTAAGACCTTTGAACCCCGACTTGTTTATGCGATTGAACAAATCGATCTAACAACCCTTGAAAACCCACCCCGGGTGCGATCGGGTCTGTATCCCAGTACCCCAAAACATTGGCAGGTTATTATTGATGCCATGCAAAAAGTAGTGCATGCACCCGGTAGCACGGCTTATCGTATTAGCCAGGGTCTTCGCTACAAAATGGCCGGAAAAACAGGTACATCCCAAGTGTTTAATTTGAAACAAAATGAAAAATATGTGGCATCCAAACTCAAAGCTCACTTGCGGGATCATTCTTGGTTTATCGCTTTTGCACCGGTGGATAATCCACGTATTGCCATTGCGGTATTAATTGAAAATAAGCAACAAAAAAGTGCTGCCGATATTGCGCGCATCGTACTGGATGCTTTTTTTAATGTTGAAAAAACCCAACACTCTAACATGTCCTCGCTAAACGATGGCGGTCAGGATTCGGATGAAGAAGAGAGCGTGGGCGGAGAAGGTGAAGGAGAAAGCGATGCGTTATAAACCTTTGTATCCACCCAAACGTCATAAGTTTGTCACCCTGCATATGGATGGGCTACTGTTGCTGGGCATCATCGTCATAGCTGCTCTAGGGCTTGTGACCCTTTACAGTGCAGAACAAAGTATTCCCATCCTAGAACGCCAAATGATACGCCTGGTTTTGGCCTTCGCAGCGATGATTCTGGTTGCACAAATGCCCCCACGCTTACTAAAAGCAATAACACCCTGGCTCTATGCTGCAACACTTCTACTGCTTTTTATGGTCTTATTCATAGGCCATATTGGTAAGGGTGGACAACGGTGGTTGGACTTGTGGTTTTTTCGTTTTCAACCGGCGGAGATTATGAAAATAGCCGTACCCATGATGGTGGCACGTTCTTTAGATGACCAACGGCTACCACCCCGCTTAAAAAACTTAATCATGCCTTTTTTCTTTATTATGATTCCCGTTATTTTAACGGCTAAACAACCCGATTTAGGCACTGCGATTCTTATTTTAAGCTCTGGGTTTTTTGTGGTTTTTTTCGCGGGCCTTTCATGGCGTTTGCTGTGTGTGGGGGCAGGTCTTGGCATTGCGGCTTTACCGATGCTCTGGTTAGTGATGTTAGACTATCAAAAAGAACGTGTATTGGTTTTTCTGGATCCCACACGTGACCCGCTCGGTAAGGGTTATCATATTATTCAATCGAAAATTGCGATTGGATCGGGTGGGCTCTATGGTAAGGGCTGGCTAAACGGTAGCCAATCCCAATTAGAATTTCTACCGGAACGCACCACCGATTCTATTTTTGCGGTTTTTTCTGAGGAGTTTGGCTTAGCTGGATGTCTGCTGATGCTCACGGTATACTTGTGCATTATTGCCCGAGGGCTTTATATGAGTACCCAAGCGCAGGAGACTTTTAGTCGTTTATTGGCCGGTAGTGTAACAATGACCCTGTTCGTGTATGTGCTGGTGAACATTGGGATGGTGAGTGGTCTATGCCCAGCCGTCGGTATTCCGCTACCCTTGGTGAGTTATGGGGGAACATCTATGGTTACCTTGATGGTGGGTTTTGGGATATTGATTTCAATCCACACGCACAGAACCTTATTACAGCGATAGGAGACTATTATTTAATGGTTTTAACCCCCATTCGTAGGGGCCGGCCGCTGTGCCGGCCCTGGTTATTGTTTGGCATTCTGGCCATCTTATTATTTTGTATCAGCCCCATAACATGGGCACAGCCATCTTTTGCTGATCGCAGCATCGTACGGGCCTTTGTGGCCAGCATGCATCAAAAACATGGAATCGATCAAAAGAAATTGCTGGCATTATTGGCGGAGTGCCACACCAACCAAAAAGTATTGTCTCTGATGGACAAGCAATTTGAAGCCAAGCCTTGGTATGAATATCGAGCCCGTGTGGTAAGCGCCAAACGCATTAAAGAAGGTGCTTTATTTTGGAAGACCCATGCCAACACCTTGAAAAAAATTCAAAAAATCTATGGGGTTCCCCCAGAAATCATTGTAAGCATTATTGGACTTGAAACCTCCTATGGACAGATCATGGGAAACTTCAAGGAACTAGAGACTTTATCGACCCTGGCTTTTGATTATCCCAGGCGTGCGGCTTTTTTTAAAAAAGAGCTAGAACAATTGCTATTACTCGCACAAGAAGGGGCTATCGATCTAGCCACCGCCAAAGGATCTTATGCCGGCGCCATGGGCATGCCACAATTTATGCCCAGCAGCTATCGACAGTATGCGGTAGATTTCTCAGGAAAAGGCCAGCGCGATCTGCTCCATAACACCGAAGATGTCCTGGGCAGTGTGGCCTATTATTTACACAAGCATGGTTGGCAATCGGGGAAAGGTATTGTAAGGCCACTGCGCAAGTTTGAAAAATCTCCCCGCCCTGCGGGCGTCAAAAATAAAATACGCAATATTGTTTTAAAAGACAGTCCCGATACAGAAAAACACTATGCGGGATTGCCTAATTTTTCGGTCATTATGCGTTACAACAATAGTACGCATTATGCCATGGCCATTGTGCTTTTAAGCGAACAGATTAAGAAGGCTTATAAGCGTCCTAGGGGTGTATTGTGAAGATTCTCCTTTGTCTCATTAGCCTTTTGTTTTTATCGGGTTGCGGTGTCTCCTTTCGGCCTTCGCAACAGGATGGACCACCGAAACGTGTGCCTAAAAATATTCATAAAACACCCGATGCAGTACCTAAAGTAGAACCCTTAAGTCGCCATGGTAATCGTTATGGTAAATCACAATTTCATAATAGTTATGTAGCCCATAAGAAACGCCATCATGTCATGAAAACCAGCAAGGGTTATAAAGCCCGTGGTGTGGCCTCTTGGTATGGCACACGCTTTCATGGCCGTAAAACCGCCAATGGGGAACATTACAATATGTTTGCCATGACCGCTGCACATAAAACACTGCCCTTACCCACTTATGTAAAAGTGACTAATTTAAAAAATCGTAAAAGCGTGATTGTAAGAGTGAACGATCGCGGTCCTTTTAGTGAAAATCGGATCATTGATTTATCTTATGCCGCAGCCACCAAACTAGGTGTCTTAGGACATGGCACCGCGCACGTGGAAGTGGTATCGGTGGATCCACGCGATCATAAAAATACAAGCGGGAGAGGGAACTTGAAGTCGCAGTGCAAAACACGTGACGTTCAGGATAGAACACAGACAACACAGCGCAAAATGCGCAGAACACCTTCCAGAAAACAACCTGTACAGAAAAAAGTGCATAAGGCTCCGGTGCAGAGGCGTTGAAGGACCACTTAAAGTAGACAGCCTCCCACCCCTCCAGTATGCTACAACCTATATATAGGTTGACCTTGGCAGAACAGTAAGTTATGCATAAAACTGACAATATCATCGAAATCCATCGATTACACTTTAGCCGTGGCTCTAGGCGCATCTTCGAAGGCGTCGATATCCACGTACCAAGGGGTAAAATTACTGCGGTGATGGGCCCTAGTGGCTCTGGAAAGACCACCCTCTTGAGCCTTATCGCCGGTCAATTACAGCCCGATGCCGGTTCGGTGCAGGTACAAGGTCAAGATGTAGCCAACCTATCGCGTGCCGAGCTTTACACCGTACGCCGCCAAATGGGCATGCTCTTCCAAAGTGGTGCCTTGTTTTCGGACTTAAGCGTGTTTGAAAATGTAGCCTTTCCTTTACGCGAACATACCTCACTCCCTGAAAGCATGATCCGCGATTTAGTGTTGATGAAATTACAAGCCGTAGGATTACGCGGTGCGTGTTCACTCATGCCTGCGCAATTATCGGGCGGTATGGGACGCCGTGTGGCCCTAGCACGTGCCCTTTCTTTGGATCCCTCTTTGATTATGTTTGACGAGCCCTTTGCAGGCCAGGATCCTATTTCTATGGGCATTTTAGTTACACTGATACGCCTACTGAACGATGCACTCAAGATGACCACGATTATTGTTTCGCACGATGTACAGGAAACCGTGAGTATTGCAGATTATATTTATCTGATTGCCAATGGTCGGGTGGTGAGTGCGGGCACCCCCGAAGCGCTGATCCAAAGTCACGAACCCTGGGTACAACAATTTATGCGAGGCCTCTCGGATGGTCCCGTACCCTTTCATTATCCAGCGCCCGACTATACCCAAGACTTATTAGGACAACAGGCATGCGCGTAATCCTACAACCTGTACAATCTTTAGGCAGCCTGGTCCTGCAGTTTATGAGCGATGCAGGACGCGCAACGCTACTCCTTTACCATTCTTTGGTCGCAAAGCCTGAAGGCATGCCTGGTTTTAAACGGCTCATTCAACAACTGTATTTTGTCGGCGTATTATCCCTGGTGGTGATGGTGCTCTCCGCCCTCTTTATTGGAATGGTTCTAGGCTTACAAGGCTATACCATTCTGGTAAAATTTGGGGCAGAACATGCCTTGGGCCAGTTAATCGCCCTGAGTTTAGTGCGAGAATTGGGACCTGTGGTCGCAGCCCTCTTGTTTGCCGGACGTGCGGGATCGGCACTGACAGCCGAAATTGGGCTGATGAAAGCGACCGAACAGTTATCATCTCTTGAAATGATGGGGATTGATCCGCTGCGGCGTATTGTAGCGCCCCGTTTTTGGGCCGGTCAGTTGTCTATGCCCCTTCTGGCCTTGATTTTTAACTGTGTGGCTGTATTAGGCGGCTATATGGTCGGTGTAGAATGGCTGGGTGTGGACGAAGGTGCTTTTTGGGCCAATATGCAAGCTGCCGTGGATTTTCGGGCAGATGTAGTCAATGGTATTATTAAGAGTATCGTTTTTGGCACCGTGATTAGTTGGATAGCCGTTTTTCAGGGTATGGACTGTCCACCCAGTTCTGAAGGGATTGGACGAGCAACCACCCGCACGGTGGTTTACGCCTCTCTGGCTGTACTGTGTATGGACTTTTTCTTAACCGCTGTGATGTTTGGAGTAAATTAAGATGAAACTGAGAACTGTAGAGATCACGGTCGGATTAATAGTGATTGCCGGCGTGTTGTCCTTATTAATGCTGGCTGTGCAAGTGAGTGGCCTTGGATCGTTTACCCGCGAAGCACCGGGTTACAAAATTAAGGCAGCATTCTCTAATATTGGCGGTCTCAAGGTGCGCGCTAAAATATCGGTCGCAGGCGTCGTCGTAGGACGTGTGGTGCATATTGAGCTTGATCCCCAAACCTTTAATGCAACCGTACTGATGTCTTTAGATCCTAAAGCGGTTGCAAAGCTCCCCAATGATTCCCGCGCCAGCATCTTAACCGCCGGTTTATTAGGCGATAATTACATTAGTTTAACGGCTGGTTTTAATGATAATGAATATCTAAAAGAAGGCGATACAATTACTGTGAGCAATACCGACTCTGCCGTAGTGTTGGAGCAATTGATATCAAAATTTTTGGCAGGACAAGCGAGTTCAGGACCGAAGACCGTTCCCTAATTTTCAAGGAGGCATCATGATTAAAAAAACAGTTCGTTTTCTCTGTGTGTTGTTGCTCAGTCTGCAAAGTGCTCAAAGCATGGCTTTAGAAGATCCGGTACAGATGCTGCAGCAGTTAACACATACGGTGATGGCGAAAATTAATGCCGACGCCGCTCATTTAAAGAAACATTCGAACGAACTCTATGCCATCGTGAATACAACGGTTTTCCCCCATGTAGATTTTGTAGAGATGGCACGTTGGGTAGTAGGACGCAATGCCTGGCGAGATGCGAACCAGACTGTTAGACAATCGTTTATTACAGAATTTAAAACCTTGGTCGTGCGCAGTTACGCACACTCTCTTTTAGAATATGCCGATTATACCTTTGAATTTTTACCCTTACGCACCGATCCCCAAACACAAAAACGCCTGGAAGTGCTAAGTAAAGTTAAAGGGGATGGCCGTGTACTGAATATGGAATATCGATTAGTGCGTCAAAACGATGATTGGAAAGTATATGACATCATTTTTGAAAATGTGAGCTTAGTACAAGCCTATCGCGCACAATTTGCAGAAGATATTCAGCGCAATGGCGTAGAGGCCGCGGTAAAAACCTTGCACAAAAAAAATGCACAGGCCCATCAGGCCTCAGCGCCTTTGAAACAGGATGATTGAGCCATGTTAAGCCCACATACGCTGGATATTCCCGATATAACCATTACCCTAGATAAGGATGTCATGACCCTTCAGGGAAAAATCCATTTTGGGAATGTGGTACAGATTTTAGCAGTCGGTAATCAGATCTTGGATACACTGCCTGCACTACAAATTAATCTTACACACCTACACAATAGCGATAGCAGTGGCTTAGCCTTATTGTGTGAGTGGCTTCGCAAGGCGCGTACGGAACACAAAGCGCTTTTTTTTAAAGAAGTCCCTGCCTTTATACAGGATATTGCCAGGGTCTACGGACTTGATAAGGTATTGAATAGCGCATGGGAAAATTAATGATTACGGGCGGTGTGCCCTTAAAAGGTGAAATACGTATTTCAGGGGCTAAAAACTCTGTATTACCCATATTGGCTGGATCGCTTTTAAGTGCAGCACCGGTACTGATTAGCAATGTTCCGCATTTAAATGATGTGACCACCATGATGGAACTGCTAGGGCAATTTGGGGTAAGGCTCACCGTAGATGAAAACCTGACCATCGAATTAGATGCCAGTACTGTTTCTCATTATCGCGCACCGTATGACCTGGTACGCACCATGCGTGCCTCCATCTTGGTGCTAGGCCCCCTACTCGCACGTTTCGGAGAGGCCGAAGTCTCGCTACCCGGTGGTTGTGCGATTGGACCCAGACCGGTTGATCTCCATATTCATGGCCTAGAAGCCATGGGTGCTTCGATCGTGATTGAAAATGGCTACATTAGGGGCAAGGTGAACGGTCGCCTAAAAGGGGCTGAAATTGTTTTAGATACTGTGACTGTGACCGGTACGGAAAACCTGATGATGGCAGCCGTCTTAGCCAAAGGTCGCACCATTCTTAAAAATGCTGCACGTGAACCCGAAGTAAAAGATTTAGCGCAATTCTTAAATACCCTGGGCGCGGATATCCGTGGTGCAGGTACCGATACGATTATCATCGAAGGGGTGGCTAAACTGGGTGGTGGTGCCTATACCATTGTGCCCGATCGCATTGAAACAGCCACTTACTTAGTCGCCGGCGCCATTACCCGCGGACATGTTAAAACCAAAAATACAGATCCGGCTTTATTAGAAGCGGTGCT
>CAMCTX010000012.1 GCA_945878715.1 Legionella genomosp. 1
GTCGTTCATTCACCCCATGACAAACTTTTTAAAAGTTCGATGGCCAATCTAAGCGTTGCACGGGAGTTCTTCGAATATTACTTACCATCTTCTGTACGAGATCTCGTTGATTTAAACAGTCTAGAACTCGAATCAGGCACTTATGTCGATGAAAGCCTGAAGCTATCAAACTCCGATGTTTTATATACAATTAATATCTCGGGAAAACCTGGATTTTTATATTTGCTATGTGAACACCAAAGTTCCATAGATAAGCTTATGCCACTACGACTGTGGCAATATATCATTGCTATCTGGGCCGAATATCTTAAAAAGACACAGTCAGAAACATTGCCTTTGGTGATCCCCATCGTCTTTTATCATGGTCAAGGCCCTTATACAGGACCACGCGATATTCAATCCCTGATTGATGCACCCGAGGATCTCATTAAACAATTATTTGATCCTTTCCACCTGATTGATAGCCATGATCTATCCGATGAGGACCTTAGAGAACAAACCTGGGCAGGCATTATGGCCTTTGTACTCAAGCATGCACGTGCCCGAGATTTTATGGTGTTTATGCAGTCCTTTATTGAGATGTTAAACCGTTTAGAACAGGAATCTGGATCTACCCCTTATCAAATAACCTTGATAAACTATCTACTATCAGTCGGGGAAACGAACAAGACCAAGGATTTTGTGGATGCCCTCAAAGAAGGGCTGTCACCTCAAACAGGAGAAAATGTTATGTCTATCGCTAATCGACTTATTGAAGAAGGTAGAGAGCAGGAAAGACAGGCTGCTAGATCAATGGCTAGTCAGCTTATTGAAGAAGGTATTCAAAGTAGAGAGTCAACCATCTTAGTTCATCTGTTGGAATGTAAATTTGGGACAATACCTATGAAATATCGTGAACAGATCCATCAAGCGCATACCGATCAGCTGCTAGCCTGGACCTCAAAGGCCTTAAAAACAAGTGATATTTCCAAGCTATTTGAGCCAATAGCCCAAACATCAGAAATGCCCCTCTAATTAGTTGTTGGCCCTTCATTGGCTACTGTATGGATAAGAGAAGGTACGAATTTTTCGTCCCTTAACGTCATATGCTAGAACATTTTTTTCTAAGATTTCTTTCACCATTTGCCAATGTTCCAAAGTGATATCTATAGGTTGTTTTTGATTCATCGCTTTAAAAAAAGTGCTCATATTTGAGGTCATCGTGAGAATCTCAATAAAAGGTTCTACGAATTATCCTCTGGTCTACACCAAATCGTCAAGAGTGTGACATCATCGGGCAGATTCGTTTTGTTCTTGAGATCGAGATGATCAACAAGGGGAATAATACTCGCACGGCTTTCACACACCATCGCTAATAACGAAGCTTCTTTTTCTTCCAGATTGGAGCCTTTTATTATTTCGCTAATCCCATCCGAACACAATACCAAATGGGTATCGGGTTTTAAAGTATGCTCATAACATTCATAGGGCGTTTTTTCCATAATACCCGCCGGAAAACCAGAACCCAATAAAAAGCGTGCTTCACCCGCTTCTAAAAGAATGGGATTTGGATAATGTCCTGCAATACTATAGCTTAATTGCGCAATTCTACGATCGATCACCCCATAGATCATCGTTAAATATTTGCCTAATTTTTCTTTGTAAATTTCTTCTGCCAAACTGCTTAATACCTGTTCAGGCTGCAGAATCATAGGATCACCTTGGCTTTGATAACGCCCTAGCATTTGTAGCACCAAACTTCTCAATAAAACGGTTACAAAAGCAGAAGAAGCACCATGCCCCGAAACATCGGCGATATAAAAGGCTAATTGATCCTCATTAATCGCAAAATAATCGATAAAATCCCCGCTCAAATAAAGCGAGGGTGCTACATGATGACTAAAATGGTAAGACCCAAAGACCATATCCTGCTTGGGTAAAAGACGCATTTGTACACTACGCCCTGCTTCCTGATCCTGTTCTAAAGTTTCTAGATTTTTCTGTAAGGCTTGATTGGCTATTTCTAATTTTTGACGATAGACACGATTGTCTTCAATTAAACGCGCACGTTCTAATGCACGACACAGGGCATGTTCCAACACGGACCATTGATGAATAGGCTTGGTAAGATAGTCCCAAGCGCCAATGCGAAGGGCTTGAATCATCTGCTCTAAGTCGCCCTGCTCCGAAAGAACGATGACGGGCGATGCGGGGTATTCTTGTACCAGGGTTCTTAGCACCTCCAACCCGCCTAGCACCGACATCTGTAAAGCAGTTACTACGAGATCAGGTTTTTGTGATCGGAAAATCTCAAGACCCTGTACACCATTTTCTGCTTCAATAACTGTAAAGCCGTTGTCTTCAAAATAGTTTTTAAAAGCCAGGCGCAAGGCGGGATCATCATCGATAATTAATAAACTGGCTGTTAGTGCCCCGAACATCGACTATTCAGGCGGACCATCAAGCGGTACAAAAGGCGTGGATGATGTGGTAGTTCCTTTGCCTTCTATCTCGGCTTGACGATGTTGTAAATAAGCTTCTCGCACAAAGATATATTCATCCACAGCATCATTCAAAGCCAAATCTACTTTCAATAAAGAAGCTCTAATACTCAGATAATTGAGGGCAAGCAATTCATTGCGTAAACGAACCGAGTGTAAATGAGAGGTTATGCCCATGCTGTAAGTACCTATGCGACCTACACCATCCCTAACCGTACTTGGACCAAAGAAGGGTAATACTAAATAAGATGAATCCTTATAACCCCACGCGGCTAAAGTTAAACCAAAATCCTGTTTACGTGCAACTGGCCCCCCTAAACTTGCCCAATCGAACAATCCACCCACACCCCAGGTTGTATTAATAACAAAGCGTGAGAGATCGGTACGCATCCCCGAGAAATTACCCTGTAACAGATCATTCCCAGCAGTGGGTAGCTCGCCTAGATTCTGAAAAAAATTGCTCACCATAGTCTTTAGAGGCCTAGGCACAAGGGCTTCATACACTCTGGCTACAGGCTTAAAGGCCACACGATCGGCTGCTTTGTTTAAAGCATACACAGGTCGGTTAGTACATTCGAAGCGATCAGGACTACCAGGCCGGCAACAACCTGCCATACCGAAGCTAGCTACGGCGAGTAACAAAATATTTAATGCTTTAAAACAACGTGTAGATAACATCATCTTTAGTGTACAACACCCTGGGATTTTGTCGAACCCAACACAAAGTATGGGGCATAAAAAAAGCCCCCGGATCGTGTGATCGCAGGGGCTTTTAGGATTGGCACAAAAGCCCTTAGAACGTTACTGCAGCACGTAGGCCGAAGATGTCTAATTGGCGTTTGGGTAGAACAGAGGTTATCCCCGTTCTCGTGCCAGGTCTAATGTTGGCTCTAATGTAATTGGCTGCCAAACGAACATTGTCGTTCACAAACCAATTCAAACCAACCGTCGCATTATGCTCGGAACCGCCGTTAACATCCTGATCATTCAGGTTTACAAAGCTGTAACGGGCTGCGATTTCCCATGCCCCACATTTGTCGGCAGGTTTTGGATTACGCAAGGTACCCGTTGCAAAGTCATAACCTCTGGATTCTCCGGTTAGCACATAAGCAGCTTGCAAATGTCCACCACCGAGGCGTAGATTGTTTGCTGTTTTATCTACTGAAACAACAGGCACTCTCTGTACGCTAGTTCTGTAGTACTCGCCTTCTACTGAAATAGGTCCCCAGATGCCTAAGGCTTCAAGGGTACCAACATTGTAGCTTGCGATACGTAAAGAACCGGTATTTAATAACAAGTTGTTATAGGTCGAACCCGTAGCAACACTGCCATTAACCTGACGCGATTGCATTTCAGGTGCTGTTGAGAAAAGATTTGTCTGAGAATAGGCTGCATTGCCTGCGCCATTCTTATTCACAGACTGGTAACGACCCACTGCCCCTAAATGCAAGACAGTATCATCTGCACGCACAGGCACAAAGGTCGCACGCACACTACCGCCTAAACGGTCGGTATGGGTTGTATTACCAAAGTTGCCAGTCTCTTGTTTGGAAGGCTGATACATCGCCACGCTGAGCATGGAACTATCCAGCACAGAAGCACCTAGCTGCACACCATAAACCTGGCTCGGTGTCGAGAAGGCAGAGGTGGCTAGGGCAGATTCCATAAACACATTATTGTCCAATGTGCCATAGTTAGGTGCATCATCTAAGCTGGTAGGCGGGGTAAACTGACCCACACGTACAGAGGCCCTATCGATAACGCCACCCATCTCTGCGGAGGCGCCCAACCAAACATCATTAAACTTTACAGTGCTACCATCAAAATTGAGGGTCATGTTATAGGAAAAATCGTCGCCTAAACCACCGCCGAACTTTAAGAGGGCTCTACGAATATTGCCGCCACTGGCGAAATTATTGCCCTTATCCTGATAACCACCGGAATAAATCGCTTCATCAAGATTTAAGCGACCACCCAATGAAAACCAATAGGCATTATCAGCTTTGCTAAAAACGCTTATGCCGCCCTTTGATTCTACAGTCTGGTCGACGTGCGCCAATGCAGCACCCGAAAACGCAGCTCCCAAGCCAGCTAAGCCTAGCCCGACTAATTTCAACGTTGTTGAACGCTTTTTCATGAACACTTTCTCCTCACTAGACTCGCGTTAAGGGCCCCTTCGTAGAACCCGATGCTGTCAAACCAAAAAGCAGGCGACCCACCCATTCGTGATAAGTCTCTCGCCGTTTTAGATGCTAGCAGATCTTTTAATCAATTACCAACACCCAAGATCATCAGCAACCTATTAAAGCCCTGCTGAATCACGAAGTTCTAATCTACAAGTCTGTGATTGGCTTGTCAAGCTTCCCTTTGCAAATGATTGTATTAACCTATCAAAGTCTACGAAAAGCCAAGCGCCCCTGATGATTCGTGTGTAAGCGTGTTGCGAAAATAGTCCTCTGCCCCTGGCTGTTAAAAACGCTGACTTTTTCTTCTTGCTGTTCTGGATCCCAAGCAAGTTGCGCACCCAATATAGTCCCTCGCCCCCCGCTGGAAAAAACTGTTTTCCAAGCGTGGGATACAAGTTTTTGCGTAGGGATATCCCACACCAGCGGGTGTTGCTCCATCGTGTCTGGCATCAATACCACACGACCCGCACGCACCCAAATATTTGCAAAAATGCCTTCTACTACGCACTCTGTTTCTGCGATAACGGCAGAGTTTTTTGAAGGATCCGCTTGTAAGACTTCCACCCGCCATAAACCCTGTGTGCCTGCCCTATGACCTAGAAAATATAGTTCTACACCCCTACGATCCCTGTGCGGCAATACGATGATTTTTGAATCAATGGCAAAAGGTAGCAGCCTCTGGATCGCACCGTGCTCTGAAAAACCCAAAGATAATAGCCATAGCCCCTCTGCATTGGCTATGTAAAGGGCTTCACAGATACCACGCCCACCTTGATCCACAGGCGTCAAGCTAAATACAGCCCCACCTGGCACAACAACACTTGAAATACGCTGCGTCTCTAGATCTAAAAAGCGTAAAAGCCCGCCCTCATCTTTGGAAGCACTAAAAACCTTATTCCAAGAACCCCCTGTACGCTTAATAACGACGGGCTTGAGCGCCGAGCCTGGGGCGTATTCGATCTCGCTCGGTGCCACAGAGCGAACCGCCACAAAACTTTGAAAAGGTGCTGCCTCTAGACCTATCAGCCACCGTCCTTGATCACAGCCAAATGCCAGATGGTCGGGTATAAAAAGCGTTGTCTTGTCTATAAAGCGTTCAGGGTTTTCGAAGACCCCACCTTCCGCTGCTAATAAATGGTTTTCTGCCATTAAAAGATCTTGGGCTTGTTGTTTGAAAAAACCCAGCATTTTTACCAAAATAATCTGTTGATCAAGCAAATGAACAGACCCGAGACTACTCAGACTGATCACTATCAAAATCACGATAAGCACGAGGCCCGTTTCGGATCGCAAAATCATATCTCCCTGATGGACGCTGATGAAAATCGATATGCAAACGCACACCGCTTACCCAAGGCCAATCCTTTTCTAACAGTTGATCGGCCGTGGCAAAGCGCAACCCTTTGGTGGGTTCTAAAACAGCGTATTCCAGCTTCATCCCTACAATACCCTCTGTGAGCTCTTCGACTTCATGGCACTGATCATCACGATAAAGGGAGAAGGTATTAGGACCTTTGCTGGACCGTGGTGGTAACCCCAGGTAATAAGCCACTGTTTGCAGCTCTACCACTTCAGAGCCCTTAGGATAAGCTTTACTTAAAAAAGGACTGCGGTTGGTGTAAGGCGTTTGTGCGTGGAACAGGGTATGCCCCTGCACAGCACTGGCGATAAAAAAATCACTGCTCAAGCCATCGGAAACTAAGACCACCGATCCCGCACGCACGGTTGTTGGATGTTCAACCTTTATCACCCCTGAAGGCCCATCCATAGCCTGGGATAGCCTTTGTATGGCTTTGGGAATATTATAAATGATGATGATCGGCGAATGCGCTTTTAACCGTGCCTTTGCACCTGCACCCAGCGACACACCACAGCGTTCGATGGATTCACACCCAAAAACTGCAGGCTCCTGACGCAACCAAGCATGTGTTGAGGGATCAAACTGCCTATAAACAGGACAAGAGGAATCACGCGTTCTAGGACCCAGATAGCCACTTAAGCGTAAATCGTTGCCTAAAAATTGTACGATCTCCCTATTTTTTTCGGCTATTTCAAGGTGTGGCGAAAACCGCAGCATGGTTTTGTGTAAACGTTGATAATCATAAAGTACAATGAGCATGAGCAGTAAACCTACACTCATCCCTATACAAAGACTTAAGAAGCTGCTGCCTCTACAAAGACTTGCAGGGTGAGGCTGTCTGACAAAATACGACTTTGTACTTGAATCGTGTAAACCCATCTATTTTCAACCTTCGAACCTTGCACCTTTAAATCGCTCTGCGGATCAACCGCTTTTAAGCGTTGGCGCCAATAAGCCACCGTTTCTGCTGCTTCGGATGGGTCTGCCAAAAAACGAAAAGCCTCGCAGATATTCCATGCTAAAATCGTTATCGACTGCTCCACCGCAAGCGTACGAAAATAATAAGCACTATCGAGCAATACCTTGTTAAGCGCTGCCGTGCTAATCGATACGCATACCAGCGCTATCAACACTTCTATAAGCGAAAAAGCGGATTGTCGTAGCATGCCCTCAGTATGCAGCCCCCTGTACTGAAAGGCTATCCGCTATTTATCGGAGATTTGACAGTGGCTGCCAGAAACCGCTATATTTGCCCAACGATGCACACCGAGAAAGAAAAAACGATTGCTTTTCAACTTAAAGGGGGCTTGTACCCTTTGACAGCCCTACAGCTATTGCATAACAAGCTTGATAGCTTTGAAGAACAACTGATTGCAAAAATAAGACAGGCACCTAAGTTTTTTTATCATGCCCCCGTTGTACTAGACCTACAGATGCTAGCCCCCATGGAAAGCGACTTTGACTTTAGTCAGCTGCTACGCATCCTACAAAAAAACCATCTTATTCCTGTTGGCATCAAAGGCGGCTCCCAAGCACAACAAGCGGCTGCAGGGTTGGCTGGCTTAGCGATTTTGCAAGACTCTGCGCAAAAACCCGTAGAACAAAAGCCACCCTCAAATTTAGACTCAAAAACAATCGCTGACATTGCTCAGAGAAAGCGTGAGCAGCCTACCAATACTAATAATCCTGACAATGCCACCCACAGCCGTGTGATTGATCAACCGGTACGCTCTGGTCAGCAGATTTATGTACGGGGTGGGGATTTAATTGTGCTGGCAGCCGTCAGTCACGGTGCAGAGTTATTGGCAGACGGGAATATCCATGTGTATGGCCCCTTAAGGGGTCGGGCTTTAGCCGGTGTTAGCGGCGACCAAAATGCCCATATTTTCTGCCAAAGTCTGGAAGCAGAATTAGTCTCTATTGCGGGTCAATACAAAATTAGCGAGGATATTGCGCAAACGGCCTGGCGTTTGCCTGTGGACATCTCCCTTGTGTCAGGACACTTGCAGATCAGGGCTCTTTAGATTACCCTCATCTTATTTGGAAGGATTATATGCCTGTTTCAAGCTCAAAAGTGATTGTAGTAACTTCTGGCAAAGGTGGCGTTGGTAAGACAACCACCAGCGCGGCCATTAGTGCAGAGCTGGCAAACCGTGGCCATAAGACCGTCGTGGTCGATTTCGATATTGGGCTTCGCAACTTAGACTTAATTATGGGCTGTGAACGACGGGTCATTTTTGACTTTGTCAATGTTATCCAAGGCGATGCGAACCTTAATCAAGCTCTCATTAAGGATAAGCGCTGCGAGCGTCTGTTTATTCTACCTGCCTCTCAAACCCGGGACAAAGATTCCTTAACCCAAGAAGGCGTAGAAAAAGTACTCAACGATTTACGTAAAGACTTTGACTTCATTATTTGCGATTCCCCTGCAGGCATCGAACGCGGTGCTTTGTTGGCACTGTATTTTGCGGATGAAGCCATTGTTGTCACTAACCCAGAAGTTTCTTCAGTACGCGATTCCGATCGTATTGTGGGTGTTTTAAATAGTCGTACCCTTCGCGCCGAACAAAATGGCAGCATTAAAAAACATTTGCTGCTCACGCGTTATTCACCCGCCCGTGTGCAACGCGGAGAAATGCTGAGCGTACAAGATGTTCAGGATATTCTGGCCCTGCCTTTGCTGGGTATTATTCCAGAATCGCCTGCCGTGTTAAACGCCTCTAATCAGGGTATTCCTATTACGCTGGGTGTAGAGAACGATGCCAAGCGCGCTTACCAAGACGCTGTTTCTTACTTGCTCGGTGAAGCACCAACACCCCGTAAGCGTAATTGGAAATCAAAAATCCTGGGTGGATTGCGGCTATTAAGGAGCCCCGTATGAGTATTTTAGCAAGGTTCTTTGGCTTTGGTAGGCAGCCTCAATCGGCCAGTGTTGCAAGGGACAGACTGCAAATTGTACTGTCGCACCAACGTAATGAAGCGGGTGATACCGATTTTTTACCCAAGTTACGTAATGAGCTTCTCGAAGTGCTTGCAAAGTATGTGAATGTCGATAAAGAGCAAATCAATGTACAACTGCAGCGCACTGAAAATCGTTCTGTACTCGAACTCAATATCACTTTACCCGGTCAATAAATCTAGATTGCTTCGTGATGCTCACAATGATGCATACCTGCCTAAAAAATCACCAATCCTAAAAATCTTTTAATAATCAATGGTGTGATTGCTTTTCCACCAGCTTATCCACAAGTCTATGCAGGGCTTTAGTGTATAACTGCAACCAAAAAGTTTTTCCGAGTGTGCACGAGGGGCGTCGATTCCATGGACGGTCAAATCGTCGAATACAGGGATGTATGTCCCCGAGTGCCATTCG
Source organism: Legionella genomosp. 1 (assembly GCA_945878715.1). Lineage (GTDB taxonomy): Bacteria > Pseudomonadota > Gammaproteobacteria > UBA6186 > Azoamicaceae > CADEGZ01. The sequence goes on from CAMCTX010000012.1 coordinate 9,400, forward strand.
GAAAAACTTTTTGGGCAGAGACTAGGAGACTAGCGTCGTGCACGAAAAAAAGCCTGCAACAATCCCTTTGATGCCTCTGCCAGTACGCCTCCTACACAATCGATGTGATGATTATCCCCTGCCTTAGGATCGAAGGCTCCAAACACTAGACGTTTCACACGGGCATGAACCAATGCGCCCATGCACATCGGACAGGGCTCTAAGCTCACATAGAGCGTACTCTCTGGCAAGCGATAATTTTGTTGATCCTGTGCGCCTGCTCTCAAGGCCATGATTTCTGCATGCGCCGTGGGATCGCAAAGGCTGATGGATCGATTCCACCCTTCGCCAATTTTTTGCCCCTCACATACCAATACAGCACCCACAGGCACCTCGCCTTCTGTCGCTGCCCGCTCGGCAAGCTTGAGGGCTTCTCTCATCCAATGATGATCCGTTGGGTCTAGTACCTGCATTATGTTATCCTTGGACTACTTTTAAGGTTGATTAGGCATGGCCCGAAGCATGGCATCTGACATTATTCTTAGCGTTTCTGAACTAAACCAAGCAGCCCAACGATTACTGGAAGATACCTTCTCCACAATATGGGTTCAGGGTGAGATCTCCAACCTTGTCAGACCCGCTTCTGGTCATTTTTACTTTTCACTCAAAGATCAAAAAGCACAGGTACGCTGTGTATTCTTTAGACAAAGAAGCTTAGCGCTATCCTTTACTTTACACAATGGGTTGCTGGTCAAAATCCGGGCCAAGGCTAGTCTCTATCCTGATCGGGGGGATTTTCAATTAATCACCGAACAAATAGAAATGGCAGGCGATGGCCTTTTAAAACAAGCCTATGATGCACTGGTACAAAAACTCAGCAAGGAAGGCCTCTTTGAAGAACAACATAAAAAACCCCTGCCCTTTTTACCCACCCATATCGGCATTATCAGCTCCAGTACAGGGGCTGCACTCCACGATATCTTGAGTGTACTTAAGCGACGATTCCCCAGTATCCCCTTAACGCTTTATCCTACCAAAGTACAGGGATCGGAGGCCGCCTCAGAAATTGTACGTGCCCTGGCCTGTGCCAATACCCAAGGTATAGCCGATCTGATCATACTGGCGCGTGGGGGAGGCAGCCTTGAAGATCTATGGCCCTTTAATGAAGAGATTGTGGCACGTGCTATTTTTGCAAGTAGCATCCCTATTATCAGCGGTGTAGGACATGAAATTGATTTCACCATTGCCGATCTGGTAGCCGATCGCCGTGCCCCTACCCCTTCTGCAGCAGCAGAAATGGCAACCCCTGAACGCTCAGGCCTACAGCAAATGATCAGTACCCTACAAAGCAGGCTGCTCCAGCAAATCAATACCTTCCTCAACTATCGATCGCAAAAAATCGATTGGCTCTCCAAAAGTATGCGACATCCTGCACAGCAGCTCCAAGATCAAATGAATCGCTTACAACGTTTAGAGACTCAACTGCAAAGTTCAATCCAACAGTTACTTAAACGTAAACAAACTGAAGTGACGCATAGCCTCCGCGCCTTAGAAGGCGTGAGCCCGCTTGCAACGCTTAACCGAGGCTATGCCATTGTCTTTGATCAAGCCAGTGGGCACATCCTAACTTCGGTTGAAGCCCTTCAAAAACCTGAACAAAGGTTGAATATTCGCCTCAAAGATGGAATGTTGCATCAGGAAGTAGATGGGTGGAGCAAAGCATAGCATCACCTAGATTCCCGCGATCAAAGGAATGACGATAGCAATAACATCTGTGATAGTACAAAAAAAAACGGAGAATGCTCTAACACATTCCCCGTTTTCACAGCTTACGCTTTTACTTTACAGCGCGTTAGCTCATTGCTAGCCTAGTAGAAGCGCACCTGACAACGTAGACCGATAATATCGAGCGTACGTTTAGGCGCATTCTTTGCAGGCCGGATATTGGCACGTATGTAGTTGGTCGATAATCGAACTTGTGGGTTCAAGTACCAGTTAAGACCCAGCGTTCCATTATGCTCAGACCCGCCATTCACATCTTTGTCGTTAAGATTGACATAATCATAACGTGCAGCGACTTCGATGGCACCATAGGGGCCTGTCGATTTAACGGAACCAAAGTTTCCATTACGTACGTCGTATTCATGGGATTCACCCGTAAGCATATAACGTGTCTGTAAATTCCAACCATGGAAGCCTAAGGACCCAAGGAAGGGCGCTGTTGAACCAGCTGTAGGCGTACGATGCACAAAAGCATGCGTGTATTCTGTTTCAAACATAAAGGGACCATACTGTCTGGCCATTTCTACGTTAAACATCTGCATGTGATTAGCACGAATAGCCGAATTGCTATTACCCAAGGTTGTGTTTATTAAACTGGTAGAGCCTTTCACATTTCTGGCTCTAGCACTCGGTGCTGCCTGAAAAGCAACCCCGGAAATAGGCGCGGTGGCTGTTGTAGCACGCGCACCATGCTGTACTTCACGATGGGCAGCAGACACACCAAAATGCCACACATCGGCTTCTTCATGCACGGGTGCAAAGGTCGCTCTAGCCAATCCTAACCAACGATCGCGAGCACCTGCTATGGCACCAAGATCCGTCTGATCAGGCTGGGTTGCACTAAGGGTTAAGCCCCCATCTTTCCACCAGAAATCGGTCATCACGCCCAGGCCATCACCTGGATAAAAGGCACTATTCTGCAAACTGCGTTCTAGGAAGGGATTCCAACTGGTGCTATTGGAGCCGTCTAAGCCAAAAAAGTTTCCGTTTAGCTTACCCACATAAATCTGGTTGTTCTCGACCAAACCAAAATAGGAAAGGTAGGCACCATCAATGCCTACACCTGATCCTTGGAAATCCAAGCTCAAATTGTAGACCCAATTCTTTCCAACGCCGCCATCCATATAAAGCTGGGCCGCACGGATATTACCGCCACTGGGATAGTTACTGCCCTTATCCTGCTTACCACCCATGAAAAGGGTTTCATCAAAACGCAGGGCGCCGCTTAGTTTAAACCAGTAATCGGCATCCTGAGGGTGAATATAAGATAGACCCCCATTGGATTCTATTTTCCAATTTTCACATACCCAAGCGCTATTAGAACCTGAGGCAAGCAAGCCTTCTGCAGGTTGTGCTGCATTCACAGGATGCTTTTTCTTCGCATAGAGAATCTGATCGGCGAAGGCAACATCAGCCCCTGCAATAGCACTGGCTAAGGCCACGACAGCGCTAACCTTTGCTGTAACGCCCTTGGAACTAAAACTGTTTTTTATACCCTTCATCTAAGCTTGTCTCCTAAATGTCTAACACGATTGGACTCTAGCGCAGCGCTAAAAGTGGGACAGTAACATACTTAAGCGCAACACACTACTTAATTTAGCACGTTCAACTTGCATCATCGCAAAAATTTAAACTTTGTCAAGCTAGTACCCTGTCCGGCTCCCATCCCCGCGCAGGTGGGGATAACCCAAGCCGAATGTCGTTGTTCAAATTTTTGTGACCCTTGCTGTTGAATGGCGGGTAGTTGGTGTTTTGTGTGATTAAGTGCTTGCTGAACCTGATGTTTAAACGCCACAGAAGCCTCTGGGTTTAAGATAATTTGCATTTTTTCATTTAATACCAAGTACCATCGGCCCCGATTATCGCGCTTTAAAGCGCTTAACACTTCATCAATATAGGCACTGAGCCCACTATCGGTTTTGTCAAAAGCCATTTCATTGGAAGCTCTTTGTACAATAAATGATAATTTTTGGAAATCTTCCCAGGCATCTGGCTTTGAACGAAGCCTCTCAAATTGCGAAGGGTTTTTAAAGAGTTGCGCATAGGATTTTATATTTTTACTAAAAAATAATTTGGTTTGAAAATTAAGATCATAATAGGGTATTTTTTGTTTTTTACAGCTTTTTAATATGGATAATGTGTGATCAGCAATTTCCACAGCGCCCGTATCACTCTTTGATTGCATATGAGATTTGCGGCCATATTTATATCTAAAATATTGTATATCTTGATGAAAAAAAGACACGTGATACATAATGCCAACACCACGCACATCTAACAAATGACGTGCAATTTCATTGAGAATTCTGTCTGTTTTTTCTACTGCAGTACCATGCTTATCCGATTCGGCGTGGTACACACCATGCGAAAGGTTAACTATTTGAAATGTATTGGGTTTAATCGTTTCTCCCTTTTGAGCCAGCAAATCGTTTAAGTGCCCTCTAAAAGCATCGCCTCTTTTAACGGAAAAATTGACGAGTGGAATTTCTTGCGTTTTTTTTGCAGCCAATAGATTCTCATAAGCCTGCCCTCGGTGAAAAGCAGTCCCTGCATAGGTTTTATTGTAATCAGTCGCTCTAATATCAAAACCGGGTGTAAAGGGGATATTTTTTAAATACTTAATAATCGTATCTGCTGGACCGGAGGCAATGTCCGCAATTTTAATCGGGTTTTTTCCAACAAAAACAATACCCTGCTTTTGTAAATTTTGACAAAATACTTGGTTTAGTTGAGCTGTAATTTCTTTTTCATCGGTCCATTTTTTAAAACTTGGATAGGTGTCATCATAAACATATCGGTTGGTGACAATGGGTTTTAGTAACTGGTGATCTGCGCTTTGCTGATTATTCGGTGCGGCCTGCGCATGAAAGCAAAGGAGGCAGGCCACAATACAAAAGAACCGCTGTTTTATATCCATAGGACCTCCTAAACTTCAATACCTATCGAGCAATGTCTTAAGACTTATTGTGTATCACAAAGACAGCGCAAACACTACATCATCTTCTTTTGCGTACAGCAATCAAGGCTATATACTTACAAGGATTATTCCAGTTTTAAAAGCTCGTAATATTTTTCGTAGATAGCAACGGCTTTATCGACATCCATGAGTAAAAATCCCTTCTGCATCGTCTCTTGATCAGGGTATAAAATAGGATTCTGGCGTACCGCATCAGGCATCAAGCTAAGCGCCCCTATGTTAGGGCTTGAAAAACCGGTGAATAAACTAAGTTCTTTGGCTATGTCTGGACGACAAATAAAATTAATGAACGTATGGGCATTCTCGACATGCTTCGCACCCTTGGGGATCGCAATAGTATCTAGCGAAATGATGAACCCTTCTCGGGGATAAATCCAAGATAAGTGAGGATTTTCTAAATGAGCCCTATAGATATCACCACTCCATCCCATACCAATGGTCATATCCTCGTCTAAATAAATGGTTTGCTGTCCATCCGTATTAAACAGTTTAACATTCCCTAATAAACCTCTTAATTTTTGATAAGCCGCTTCAATCACTTCTGTCTTTTGTGTATTGACAGACTCCCCAAGCGTTAACAAGGCCATCGAAAAAATCTCTCGGGCATCATCCAATATAAACAATTGATCCTTATAGGAAGTTTGCCATAAATCGGACCAAGACTTTATGGAACCTGCTGCATGATAACGTGTATTGAGTACAATACCGGTTGAATGCCATAAATAAGGCAAACTGTATTGATTCGCCGGATCATGTTCTCCACCTAATAACAGCGGATTTAAGTGTCGCTTATTGGGTATTTTCCGAAGATCGATAGCCTGAATTAAACCATGCGTTCGCATACGATTAATAAAATAACTAGAGGGCATAATGATATCATAGGGCGCCTCTGGATTACCCTCTAACTTTGCATAAAGCGATTCGTTATTCAGATAGGTTGAATGATTAATACGGATCCCCGTTTCACGTTCAAACTGTTGAATAATATGATGGGGGACGTATTCGGACCATACATAAATATTTAAGATTTTTTCTTCAACAGCAAAAAGCCCAGTACTCCAGATAAAGCAAATCAAAACCGCAAGGAAGAGGATTTGCATTTTGCATAATAGGTGCTTTATTTTCATGGGGTTTTTTTCCATGTTAAGGCTTGATACAGCCCGGTAATCAACAGGGTGAACGCAAATAACACACCATATAAAGCATTCACTTCCGGGCTCACGCCCAAACGAAGCATCGAAAATATTTTTAAGGGTAAAATATCAAATTCTGGACCGGTCACAAAAAAACTGATAATGACATCATCCATCGATAAGGTAAAACTTAAAAGCCACCCTGCCATAATAGCGGGCCACAATAAAGGAACGAGGATTTTTCTAAAAATAACACCATCGGTTGCCCCTAAATCTTTGGCGGCTTCAATAATGTTTTTGTCATAACCACTCAGACGCGCATAAACAATCACAATGACAAAAGGCACACAAAAAGCAATATGCGCCAGCAATAACGTCCAAAAACCGAGCGGAAATTTTAAGGCTGAAAAAAGAATAAGCAGCGCGATACCGGTGACTAAATCGGGAGAAACAATTAAAACAAAAATAAGTGCGTACAATAGGCGCTTACCAAAAAATTGATACCGATACAAACAAACAGCCGACAGTGTACCCAGCACAGTAGCACCCATAGCGGCTAAAATGCCCACCCATAGCGAATTGAAAGCGACCACGTGTAAATTTTTATTATTTAATAAATTTTCATACCATTGTGTGGTAAAACCATGCCACAAAAGGGAGCGCGGAGAATCATTAAAAGAATAGGCAATTAAAACAATGATAGGGGCATATAAAAACAGATAGACGAGCAGTAGATAAAACCCATTAATGCGCTTCATGCGAAACATCCAGCTGCTTACCATAAAAGCGCCAATAGATAAATAAAGCCAGCCCCATGAGGAAAATAAGCGCGATACTAATGGTTGATCCCATAGGCCAATCACGTGCCGTCAGAAATTGATTCTGAATGGCATTACCCAATAGAAAGGTCTTGGCACCCCCTAAAAGATCGGGTATATAAAATAATGTCATGGCTGGCAAGAAAACCAAAACACAGCCTGCCAAAACCCCAGGTAATGTTAAGGGTAAAAGGATATAGAAAAAAACCCTGTATTTATTGGCACCCAAATCGCGCGCAGCTTCCACCAAACGCCAGTCTAATTTTTCAATGCTGGCATAGAGCGGCAATATCATCAATGGTAATAAGGTATAAATAAGTCCAATCACTGTTGCGGTATTGGTATATAAAAGCTGTAAGGGTGTATCTATCAAACCTAAGGCTAAAAGAAAAGTATTCAACAATCCATGCATCTTTAAAATCGTGACAATGGCATAGCTGCGAATAAGCGAGCTTGTCCAGAAGGGTATCATAACCAACAAAACAAGCAGACCTCTAAAACGATGCGGCAAACGCGCTAGGCAATAACTAAAAGGATAGGCTAATAGCAAACATCCAAAGGTACAGACCGCTGCCAAACTAAAAGAGCGAAGAAAAATCTGCAAATACATGCTATCAAATAAACGCCCATAATTGCCTAGGGTGAACCGCAAACGCACTAACTCTTCGTCACCTTGCACCAAGACACTGGTAAGCAATAGTAAAAAACTGGGAATTAATGCAAAAAGGGCTAGCCAGATCCATGTAAGGCCAATCGCAAAACGACTAAATATTTTATACTGGGTCATCAGATAAAATAACCTCCCAGCCTAAATGCCAGTAGATCCAGACACGCTCTTGCGGTTGAAAATCGAGCTTTTCATCATCCTCATTAAAAAATTGTGTGGCAAGCACCTTGGTACCAGAGTCTAGTTTCAAAACCAAATCAACGGTCGAACCTTTATAGATAACCTGTACAACAGTGGCTGCATACATACGACTGGGGTCTTCCACCTCGTTTAACCCCCAGACTTCTAAATCTTCCGGTCTTAATAGCGTATAGATAGACTGTGTTGCATCAAATTGCTTGGTGTTTTTTAAGGTAAATATTTTGCCTTCAATTTCCACTTCTAACCATTCAGGCGAAGCCTGCAAAACCTTTGTATGAAAAATATTCACTTCACCCACAAATTGTGCCACATGTAAATTGCGCGGCTCTTCATACACTTCACGGGGGGTGCCAATTTGCTCAATATGCCCATGGTTCATGACAACCACCCGATCGGCTGTTGAAAGCGCTTCTTCCTGATCATGTGTGACCAAAATAAAAGTGATCCCGAGTTGTGCTTGAAATTGCTTTAGTTCTAACTGCATCGCTTTACGTAAACGATAATCTAAGGAGCTTAAGGGCTCATCTAATAATAAAACCAAGGGTTGATTTACAACAGCACGGGCAATAGCCACTCTTTGTTGTTGTCCACCACTTAATTGATGGGGCTTACGATCGCTATAATCATCGAGTTTCACCATACGCAGTGCTTCGCGTACACGATGATCAACCACAGGTTTTGCAAGACGCTTACAACGCAATCCAAAAGCAACATTGTCATAAATGTTCATGTGAGGAAACAGGGCATAACTCTGAAAGACGGTATTCACATGACGTAAATGGGAGGGCCATCCACCGACATCCCGACCATTGATAAGAATATTGCCGCTGCTCGGTGCCTCGAATCCGGAAATTAGACGTAACAAGGTTGTTTTTCCACAACCTGAGGGTCCAAGAATGGTTAGAAATTCACTATTTTTAACTTCTAATTGAATATCCTGTAAAACAGGGTGATCATGATAATACTTAGAAACACTTCTAAGCTCAATGATATTTCCGCTCACTGCGGTATGGATCCGCCAAGCCACTGAATGGTAGCCGATCCTAAAACATGGCCTATGGTTGTTATATAGTCCATTGTTCCAGAAATATCCGTTAAGCTACTATTATACGCCTGCTGTGCAGAGGGCTCTAAGCCTGACCATTGACCGGGTACAACCTTATAAAGCACCAATAATCCATACGATCCATCTTGCAATACAAATTTTCCTATTTTTAATTTTTCCCCGGGATCCAAAGGCGATAACTGAAAACCTGCGGATAATAGCTCGTTTTGTAGACCCGCTTGTCTGCTAACATTTTTTTTAGTATGCCACACCAAGCCCTGTTCTTTAGCGAGCACAGCCGGGTTCTCTCCTCCCTGTACGCGTTTTACAAAGCTATCTGAAAAAGCTTGTAAGCGAGCCTGCATTTTTGCATTTAGCACTTGTTCACGAACTGTTTTCTGTGCTTCTGCTAAAGTCTGCTGATGTGCAGGATTATGTTGCTTAAGCCGCATCACCACAATACTTTGATCGGACAACAAAACAGGCTGCGCACTAAAGCCCTGTTTTATAAAGGCCTCAGAAAAGGCTACCTTCCGTACCATGGGATCAGCTATCACGCCTTCACCATCCCCCACCGCACTAAACAAAGCTGTCTGCTGTACTTGCAGGCCTAAGTCTGTAGCTATGGGCAATAGCGTTGAGGTGTCCTGCTGTTCTAAAGCCAGCTTTTCGAGTGTTTCCTTCGTTTTTTCAAACTGTTCTTGGGCGCGTTGAAAGCTTAACTGTTCTGTAATCGCAGGCGCCACAGCAACTAAAGATCGCACTTCTGGATTTTTATGGGCAACCACCTGGATAATATGATAACCAAAATCGGTACGGATGGCCTCGCTATAAGCCCCTGGTTTTAGATGAAAGGCTGCCTCTTCAAAGGAAGGCACCATCTGACCTTTGGTCATCCAACCTAAATCACCACCCTTTTTTGCAGAACCAGAATCGGCAGACCAACGCTTTGCCAAGGCACTAAAATCGGCCCCGCCTTTAAGCTGTTTTAACAGTCCTTCCACACGGTCCATAGCCTCTTTTTCAACTTTTGGATCATGCCCAGGCGGTACACTAATTAATAAGTGACGCGCATGTACACGCTCGGGTAGCGTGTAATCGGATTGATGCTCTTTGTAATAGTCTGATATTTCCTCAGACGATAGTACAATTTTTTTGATGAACGGATCCAAAGACAGCCGCACATATTCAAGACTTACTGCTTCAGGGCTTATGAAATTTTGCTTATTTTTTTCGTAAAAATCGTCTATTTCTTGTTCGTTGACTGGGGTTTTTTTACGGTAGTGATTGGCGGGTAGTTGAAGGTATCCCACATCACGTTTCTGCTCTACGAGTGCCACAATCCTTTGGAGCGCTTGGGGTGTAGAAAAACTCGACTGTACAATCCCTTGCTCAAACTGGCCTAGACGACCATTCTCGGCGAGCTCTTTTCTAAATGATGCATCGGTATAACCCATTTGTGCTAAAACTTTTTGATATTGATCTTTGGAAAATTCCCCCTCCACTTGAAAAGCAGGTATTTTAAAAAGCATCTCTACCACCTGCTCATCGCTGGTTTCAAGCTCTAAGGCCTGCACCTCTGATAACAAAGCAGCACGTCGAATCAGCGTATTAACAACTTGTTTTTTGAGGGCTTCTGCATCAACGGTCGTATTTTGTTGTGCCGCGAAACGTTCATACAAGGACTCCACCGTTTTGCGCATTATTTTCTGACCATTAACCTTGGCAATCACCGATTGCTCGGAAGATGAGAAATAATCATTCAAACCCAAAAAGACAAAAACAACGGCAATGAGCAAGACAATCGTCCAGGTCACCATTCCCTTGAGTTTATCACCTAAAATTTGTAGCATTACCCAATCCTTTCTTTGAATGGCCAGCTATAGCTTAACTAAACATACAGTCCGACTTCGCTGTACGCCTATGTGCCATGCACTTCGGCGTTAATTCAAGCTACGTCGTGATCATCACGCCATAGCGCGTTACACCGCGCGACGGCGGATGGCGGAGCGGACGGGACTCGAACCCGCGACCCTCGGCGTGACAGGCCGATATTCTAACCAACTGAACTACCGCTCCAAAACCTCTGTATATCGCGCTCGGATAGTACCTTGTTAACTAGGTTCAATGCAACTTCGGCCATCTAACAACCTTATCTAAGGCTGAAACCATCTACCCTGAAGCAAACAACTTAGTTTAACACCTAATTTAAACCTTCTATATTTAACGAAGTAGCTCCTAATCTGATGCGTGGATGGCCCTGTGGATATGAGAATATCTGTTCCAACAGCCTTCGGCTTTACTATGATTGAATTGGTCATGGCAATAGTGATCATTGGTATTTTGGCTGCCGCTGCCTTACCAAAATTTGCCAATTTAAGCGATCAGGCCCAGATTGCCACTGTACAGGGATTAGCGACACAACTTAAGTCTGGTATAAACATCATACGTGCAGCACGGTTTGCAAGCGGAGCACCCCTCGCGAATGGAGATACTGGGGGTGTTTACGTAACCTTGGGTGACGGAACTGGTGTTTGGACCAGTGGGCCTGGTTGGCCTCAGTATAATGGGGTAGGTTGGCAATACACCTATACCTGGACTTGCCCTACCATTTTCGCCGGAATACTACAACAATCGCCACAAATCGTCTCTAGCAGTGGATCGTGTACAGAAACCCCTTGTTATATTCTCAGCGTAGATGGTGCTAGTAATCTGTGTATTCTGACACTGAATGGCAGCACGCATTCTGTCAGTTATAGACCCGCCACTGGGGCCATCACCTGGAATTGATTTTTTGGTGGGTGCTGAGGGGCTCGAACCCCCGACATTCGCCTTGTAAGGGCCTTTTAAGGCTATTTCAAGCTACATCGCAGTGCACAAGCCTGCACCAGAAAAACCCACATATATCGCGCTTGGGTAGTACATTGTTAGTCACACTCAATGCAACCTTGTTCATCTAGATACCGCCTTGTGCAAATCTGGTGGCCTTAGGGTGGACTTACAGACAGGCAGCATATGGCTTGATCTAAGAAGATTTTTTCACTCGCATACTTTGACTTTAAAAGCGTCAAAAAATAAAAGTCGACTAACTATAAGCGAGTCATTTAGTTAAAACTAAATCCTCGGGTTGACTTACATTTACCTTGACTCTACCTCCTTACACTACGGCTTTCTGAACGAGTGTATCAGCCAATATCTGCTGCAAGCGATCGGCTGAATGAATACCAGCTTTCAACTGGTCGCAAAGTGCCATCAGCTCATCGATTTTTGCAACAATCCGGTGTTGTTCTGCAAGAGGCGGAATAGCAATTAATAGTTCATATGCCTCGTTTCTATTCAATCCAGGTTTAATTCCTTTCCCTAAAGAGTCTAAACCAAGTGTCTGAAACAATTTGAAAGAGAAAAAAAGATCGAGATTTTTTTCTGGAATACAATAGTAAGCTACATCCGTTACACAACACCCTGTTAAAAAAGATAAATTAAGAGCACCAGCCGATCCTTTTCTACCTACCACAATACAGGGAGCGTGAACAAAAGAAACATTATGGCTACCAACAATTCCATTAGAACCATATACAGGATACTCACCAGAATTCGATCTTTTTTCAGCAGGTAGATTATCACCGTATTCAAGGCTATAAATATTACCAAACCTAACCCACTCCCACCCATGAGGCAACTCAAAAGGCTTTTCATCCTCCTTTATGAGCGCAAGCGGTTTTCCTTTCTTCATTTTACCTGAAGCAATCCCTTTGGCTTTTTCAGCCTGTATACGCTTGAGTAATTTGCTCGCTGATTCATCATTCGGATCTTGTGGTACAAGTTTACCCATCATCGCCAGTTGCAATAATGTTTTTTTCAGAGCGTTGATACTACCTTCGGTAGTAAATAGGATATCGAAATGCACAGCTATGCGCTGCCAATTGGCAAGGAAACTTTCGGATTTTTTTGACTGCACGAGCATGGAAAGTAGATTAGCAACCAGTTTTTCGTGAGCACCCACGGCATTTTTGTGCTGCATTTCTAACTGATCACACAAAGCCATCAGCTCATCGATTTTTGCAACAATGCGGTGTTGTTCAGCCAAAGGGGGTAATGGAAATGGATTCGACTCAACAAACTCTTTTGGCAATCTTTTCTGACCAGCTGTGCCCGTCATTTTTGTCTTTCCAACCATTAAAAATGGTGGAGACTTCACATAAGCCAAAACATAGCGAGATACAATGGTTCCCTTGATTGGTCGAATAATATGCAATTCTGTGGTGCCTGCACCAATTCTATTGGTCAACCCGGAAAAAACACAGGCCTTACTATTTTCAAAACATGGCGTTATTTTAGCAATGCCAATATCACCTTCTGAAAAATGCGTAAATCCTTTCTTTATTTCTTTCCATAAACGAGCCTCTTGACCGTGTAAGGAATTAAATGTCGAATCAATCATAGTCATTGGAACGAATGAGGCAAACACATTATCTTTTTCATTATTTCTGGGATTAATCAGGCATATAGACGCCAATGTCGTCCACTCCCACCCATGAGGCAACTCAAAAGGCTTTTCATCATCCTTTATGAGTGCAAGCAGTTTTCCTTTCTTAATTTCACCTGAAGCAATCCCTTTGGCTTTTTCAGCCTGTATACGCTTGAGTAATTTGCTCGCTGATTCATCATTCGGATCTTGTGGAACCAGCTTTCCACGCACAGCAAGTTCCAAAATAAGCTCGCGAATTTTTTTAATACCATAAACACTCGTGAGATTATTTGAGCTTCGACCGCGACCTGATTTTTTTGTGACATCGGCTGCCGTCCAAATGTCGAAAGAATCAACGAGTAACTGCTGAATGGTGCTCATGCTTTTTTAGCCTTTTTTTCGTTATGGTTGGTGAAAGTGCAGCGCTTAATATGCCTTTTAACTGTGTGCGTAACACAGTAATATTTTCCTGCATCACGGTATATTGCGTTAGCAATTCATCAGGATCATGGCTTTCTTGTTTCTTTATATGCGGATTTTTACTATCGAGGTTGTAATGACTTGCCTTGATATCTTTAATACTCAGCTTCCATGCATATTCGTTTTCCACGCGCGTTTTAAAGCCGTTTTTCTCTTTACCCCACCATGCTGCCTCTGCATCAAACTCTTTAATCGTCATTGGCTTGGTTTTGTTATAGCTTTTCACACCAGGTGGATATGGATGTTCATAAAACCATATGCTCTGGGTTGGCATTCCCTTCGTGAAAAATAGCAAATTGGTTTTAATGCTAGTGTAGGGACTAAATACACCTTTGGGTAAACGTACAATGGTATGCAAATTGCATTCTTCTAATAACTTTTCCTTGATGCGCGTTTTAATGCCATCTTCGCCAAATAGAAATCCATCGGGTAATACCACTGCCGCTCGTCCACCCGATTTTAGCAACTGCATAATCAATACTAAAAACAGATCTGCTGTTTCACGTGTGCGAAAGGCTCTTGGAAAATTACTTTCAATACCATTTTCTTCCATGCCACCAAATGGGGGGTTGGTTACAATCACATCCACACGTTCTTTGGGCATCCAACTAATCAGCGGGCGCCCCAAAGTGTTTTCGTGACGAATATTGCTCGGTACATCAATGCCATGCAAAATCATATTGGTGGTACACAATAAATGCGGCATCGGTTTTTTCTCAATACCAAAAATACCAGCCTGTAATTTAACCTCATCACGCACAGTCTTTACATCTTTTTTACGGATATGTTCAATCGCACAGGATAAAAAACCGCCAGTACCACAAGCAGGGTCCATCACTTTTTCACCTAGGCGTGGGTTCATCATACGAACCATAAATTCTGTCACTGCACGTGGCGTATAAAATTCACCTGCATTGCCTGCTCCCTGTAAATCACACAGCAATTGCTCGTACATATCACCGAACAGATGACGTTCCTGTGCTTTATTGAAATCTATGCCTTCTTGGATCTTGTTAATAACTTGGCGAATCAATTGACCCGATTTCATATAATTGTAGGCATCTTCAAACACGGAATGGATCACATAAGCACGCTGATCACCACCTTTAACTTTCAATTGTTGTAATCCAGGAAATAAATCATTGTCAATAAATGCCTTTAAGTCATCACCCGTTAAACCTTCGCTATTGGCTGCCCACGATCGCCAGCGATATTTTTGGGGTAATGGGGATTGGTAGTTGTCTTGCAAAAGCTCCCACTCGCTTTCACGATCATCAAATATTTTCAGAAACAGAATCCAAGCCAATTGGCTTAAACGCTGAGCGTCACCATCTACGCCCACATCCTTGCGCATAATGTCTTGGATAGATTTAATCGTTGAAGAAATACTCATAGATATCACCTCTTTAATTATATATGCAGGCAAAATTAGGCATAGAGATTCATTTCTAACTCATGCACTGCGTTAATATAGGCATCCTTATCACCAAAAGCCAACACTAGCTCGCTAGGAGTTCCCATTTTTCTGAATGGCTCGACTCTGAGAATGTTAATGTCTTGAATGTTTTCAATTCCTTTATCAGCATATTTTTCCAAAAGACTTTCTAGTACTTTGCGCGCTTGTTCGCCGTATTTATTAAAATAATTGCGCTTCTTCACTTGTTCTGCACGCTCACGGCGAGTAAGTGCTGGCTGATCAAAGGCTACGTGACAGATTAAATCGAAAATATCAAAATGCTTACCTACTGCCTCGATCAATGGTTCGAATAACACACCTTGTTCTTCCAGCTCCCGAACAATAATAGCTTTTTGATCAATCTTAGTCCACCGACAACAAAATTGATCAAGGGATTGAAATATTTTTTTAACCGCTGCACGTGTATAATCCTTGAGTGATTCGGTAACCAAACGACCATCGGATCCGTAATACTGTACACGCTCCGAAATAAAATGAACCTCTACATTACCAACCACATATTTCGTACGTCTAGTGCAGTTACCCTCTTCCAAACAACCTTCGGGCATATTATTTTTTTCAGAAAAGCAATCATCTCCACCAAAATGGCTATTCAAAAAATCATTATCTGGTGGCACGGGTGTTTCATTTATTTTTGGTTCATAAATGACTACAGGCTTACCATCAAAAGCCGGATCGTCAAAAAGTTTTGTCGCTTTTTTAAAATCCATAATAGTGAACCAAAACTTATCATAATCCTCATTAATACGAGTTCCACGTCCAATTATCTGCTTAAAATCAGCTATCGACTTGATATGCTGATCGAGAACAATCAGTTTGCAAGTTTGTACATCAACACCAGTCGACAGTAATTTAGAGGTGGTCGCTATCACCGGGTAACGAACTTCTGGATTGATAAAATGATCCAACTCGGCTTTACCTTCGATTTCATCACCGGTAATACGCATTATATATTTGCGATTTTCTTTAACCCGTTCAGGGTTACAATTAACCAAAGCCTGGCGCATGCGCTCGGCATGATCAATGTCATCACAAAACACAATCGTTTTGGCATAAGGATCTGTTTTCACCAAAAATTCTGTGATTTTCTTAGCAACCAGTTCCGTACGTTTTTCCAGTACTAAGGTACGATCCATATCGGTCTGATTATAAATACGGTCTTCAATCAGCAGACCACTTTTATCCATCTGACCTTTACTGGGACGCCAACCCTGTATGTCTTTGTCTATGTCAAGGCGTACAACTTTATAAGGTGCCAAAAAGCCGTCCTCAATACCCTGCTTTAAACTATAGCTATAGATGGGATCACCAAAGTAATCGATATTCGAAATAGACTTGGTTTCTTTGGGCGTAGCTGTTAACCCTAGATGTGTGGCTGATGCAAAATATTCTAAAATCTCACGCCATGCGGAATCTTCGGCTGCACTGCCACGATGACATTCATCCACCACAATCAAATCAAAAAAATTCTGAGAGAATTGTTTATAGACATTCCGCTCTTCTTCACTACCCGTAACACCTTGATACAATGACAGGTAAATCTCGTAGCTTTTGTCAATCTGGTGTTTGACGATTTTTGTCATCGCTGAACCAAAAGGTTTAAAATCGTTATTCTTGGTTTGATCAATCAAAACCGTACGATCAGCCAAAAAAAGGATGCGTTTTTTACTACCGGATTTCCATAGCCTCCAGATAATCTGAAATGCTGTATAGGTCTTACCCGCACCCGTGGCCATTACCAATAAAATACGCTTTTGAAACTTTGCTATCGCCTCTACCGTATGATTGATGGCATTGACTTGATAATAGCGTGGCACCCGATCAGTCCCATCATCATAGTAGGGCGTTTCTACGGTGCGACGAGCATCGGCTGTCTCTAGTCCCTTCCACTGACAATAGCGCTGCCAAAGCTCTTCCGGCGATGGGAAGGCATCCAAGGCTAAGGTTTGCTCCATTTTCTCACTCAACCCCGTACGATCGTGAAGCAAAAAACCATCGCCATTAGAGCTAAAGACAAAGGGCACATCAAGCATTTCGGCATAACCTAGTGCCTGCTGCATGCCTGCTCCCACGTTATGCGTGTTGTCCTTAGCTTCCACGACGACCAGCGGAATATTCTGTTTGTAAAAGAGCACATAATCGGCACGCTTGCGTTCACCACGAACATGAAGCATACCACGCACAATAATACGCCCCTTGGTCAAACTGACTTCTTCACGGATTTGAGTCTCTAAATCCCAGCCAGCACTCATGATGGCAGGCGTAATATATTTGGAACAAAGGTCCCGTTCGGAAAGGCTCTTCTTATCAACCATGAAAAGGATAATATCCGTTTAAAATCGTATAGACTTTTCGATACTACCCATTTTTTGATCTAAATACCAATGCCACGTATGCAAAAAAAATGTCAGAAAACTTTCATGTTTTACAAAAATGACATATTCATAATCTACTGGATAATGAAATAGCCAGCCGAATTGGTATTTGTAAAAATTAAATTTAGTCACTTAGCATTTTTAGTATTGATTGTGAAAGGTTGGTATAGACAGTATCCGCCATTTCAATATTGGGTCCAACACCATCTTTCTTGCCATTTTGCGTTTTTTCCCAAACGGCGCCTGTCCAATTACTATCTGCTTGAACAAGCTCGTATATGGGCTTAGATAACCTTTGAGAGACAGGAATCAAGCTGTTAAAATTTTGTATGCCTGCTAAATGATAAGGCGCATCGTATTCTACAGAATCTCTGAAAATAGCTTCATCAATAATCATTTTTTCTTCTTTAAGCGCAGGAACCAATTTTTCAGAGACAACATTTTTTATTTTATCAAGCCACGATTGGTATTCCTTTGACATTGTCTTTTGATCGTTATCATTCTGAGCAGCAGTTCCAGTCGTATAGACCCTATAATTTTGAGACATAAAACCTAACATTTTTGGGTTCTCTTTTGGTAGTGCAAATTTATCGCCACCTTTTCTAAAGGAAGCAATATTTTTAGACCAGTTAGGTAATACATTACTTAATGAATCAATCGCTTGATAACAGTAAAAGTCTGGTGATGTGGGTATAATAAAATAATCTGAGCTCATCAGAATACACTGGTTGGTTGCGGAAATACTAGGACTCATATCAATAAGCACAATATCAAATTCACTGGCTATTCTTCTAATAAGTTCATTAATGGAACCAATAAATTGTCGTAATATGGGCAAGGTAACACTACTCGTAAGCGCAGTTGCTAGCTGTATATCTATTTCAGCAAATCGGATATTTCCAGCTAAGATAGACATATTTTCGTTTTTTGTCTTTGTGATGGCACCACTAGCACCTAGCATTTGACTGTCGATCGAAAAAATAGGCGCTAGACTATTGAAAATATCCGTGTTTTTTTTGCTGTCATAAAAATTGAATAGATCCTGATAGTTTTGTAAGCCAAGTGTTAAGCCTGTTAGGTTGCACTGCGGATCCGCATCGACAATAAGAACCTTTTTCCCAAGAGAAGCTAACTTCCACCCTAGATGAAAGGTCGTTGTTGTTTTACTCACACCACCTTTGTTATTAAAAAGAGAAATAAGCTTCGCCATATCACACCTAGATCCTTGTAAAGTTTTCTCGAATGATACAGTGTTTCCTCGGTGCACGGTAGTGGGGATCAACCATTGACTTCGACAAAAATGCCAAAAAAATAAAGGTTAACTAACTATTTATAAAGATAAGTCATATGGTCTTGGCCTTACGATGGACTTAGGGACAGCTTTTCTATTGTCTGAAACCAGTGGTGAAAATCCGTTTTTCCCCGGTTTTTAATTGGTGGGTGCTGAGGGGCTCGAACCCCCGACATTCGCCTTGTAAGGGCGACGCTCTACCAACTGAGCTAAGCACCCAAAATGAAAGATGAGCCTGCTGATTTATATCAACTTTGGAGGGTGGGGTCAACCTAATGTCTTGCGGGGATGCTCGGATCCTCAGAAATGACGGGATTTTCTAAGATCCCCAAAGCGTCTGAGACAATAGGCCCCTTGAGGGGCTCTACAGAACGCACCAAAGCCAATTCAAAGACTTCATCGATATAGCGTACCGGATGGATTTCCATGCCCTCATAGACACTCTCTGGGATCTCTGATAGCTCAGGTTTATTTTGATCAGGGATAATGACATGCAGTATACCAGCCCGTCTTGCGGCTAAGAGTTTCTCTTTCAAACCACCAATCGGCAAGACCTGCCCCCTTAGGGTGATCTCCCCGGTCATGGCCACATCTTTTCGCACGGCAATACCGGTTAAAACAGAGACGAGGGCTGTACACATCCCAATGCCTGCACTGGGACCATCCTTCGGCGTGGCGCCTTCGGGCACATGAATGTGTATATCGTGTTTCTCATAGAAATCATCCGCAATCCCTAAGCGGGTACTACGGGCCCGAAGCACGGTGATGGCAGCTTGAATCGATTCCTGCATCACTTCACCTAATTTACCCGTACTGGTTATTTGGCCCTTGCCTGGTACAGCCATCACTTCAATTGTGAGTATTTCTCCGCCTACTTCGGTCCATGCTAAACCGGTTACTTGACCAATTTGATCGCGTTCTTCAACCTGCCCAAAGCGACAACGTCTCACACCGAGATAAGTCTCTACCTGATCAGCCCCAAGCACCAAACGCTTTGGTTTTTTCGCTTTAGACAATAGTAAGGATTTGACCACCTTGCGACAAATCGTTGAAAGCTCTCGCTCTAAACCTCGAACGCCCGATTCGCGTGTGTAGTAACGAATAATCTCTAAAACAGCTTCTTGACTAATAGACAGTTCTTTATCCTGAATACCATTTTCCAACATTTGCGCAGGTATTAGATAAGATTGTGCAATATGACTCTTTTCATCTTCGGTATAACCCGACAAACGAATCACTTCCAAACGATCGAGTAAAGGTAAAGGAATATTCAAAGAATTGGCTGTTGCAACAAACATCACATCAGATAAATCGTAATCGACTTCCAAATAGTGATCATTAAAAGCATGATTCTGTGCTGGATCTAAAACCTCTAATAAAGCCGAAGCGGGATCCCCTCTAAAATCCATGGCCATTTTATCAATTTCATCTAACAAAAAGAGAGGGTTTTTAACCTTGGCTTTCGCCAATTTCTGCAATATTTTACCGGGTAAAGCTCCAATATAGGTTTTGCGGTGCCCACGGATTTCTGCTTCGTCTCTGAGACCCCCTAAAGACATACGTACAAAGGTACGCCCCGTAGCCCGTGCAATCGATTCGCCCAGTGATGTTTTACCCACGCCGGGTGGCCCCACCAAACACAACAAGGGACCCTTCATTTTATCGACACGCAATTGCACGGCAAGATATTCCAGGATCCGATCTTTTACTTTATCCAAACCATAATGATCTTTATTTAAGATGTCTTGGGCTTTTGTTAAATCATTCTGAATCGTGGTTTTTTCATGCCAAGGAATATCTAGCATCCAATCGATATAATTTCTTACAACCGTTGCCTCGGCCGACAAAGGCGACATCATTTTTAATTTCATGACCTCAGCAAGGGCTTTTTCCTTGGCCTCGATACTCATACCGGCTTTTTCTATTTTATCCAACAACATTTTTATTTCTGTTTTAGCCGGCGCTTCTTCATTCAATTCGCCTAATTCGCGTTGTATGGCAAGCATTTTTTGTTTCAGATAATATTCTCGTTGATTTTTTTCAATTTCGTTTTTCACGGTCCCATTAATTTCTCTTTCCATCTGAATAATATTGATTTCAGACTCGATCATCCTTAATAATTCCAGGATGCGTGTTTTAAAATCGAGGGTTTCCAATATTTTTTGCTTATTCGCTATCTTTAAAGACATATGTGCAGCAATGGTATCTACCAATCGACTGGGATATTCAATACTGCTCACAGAGACAATCACTTCACTAGAAAAACGATTGCCCAGTTTCACGTAATTTTCAAACTGTGCAAGCAAGGATCTCACCAACACCTGTATCTCTTGATCATCATTATTCACAAGGGTTTTGATAGACTCAACTTCTGCCAAGAAAAAGGGCTCTTTCTCCAAAAAAGTGCTAATCCTTCCCCGATCCAGACCTTCTACCAACACCTTGGTGGTACCATCAGGCAAACGCAATAGTTGCAGCAAATTAGCCACTGTGCCCATACGATAAATAGATTCTTGTGAAGGATCTTCATCCACCGCTTCTTTTTGTGCAACCAACAGAACCTGTTTAGAACCTGAACTTGCATATTCTAAAGCACGAATCGATTTCTCTCGCCCCACAAACAAAGGAATGACCATATGGGGGTAGACCACCACATCTCTGAGTGGGAGGATGGGCATGCGCATCAAAACTTCTTTATCCATTTTTTAATCTTGTGCCTTACGTGCAACCTTGTGAGGGTTTTCAAACAATAATAAAGGCTCCGATTCACCCATCACGACTGATTCATCAATGACCACTTTTGATACATCTTCTAAAGAGGGTAAGGTGTACATGGTTTCTAATAGGATATTTTCCAAAATAGAACGTAATCCTCTAGCGCCTGTTTTTCGCTGCATCGCTTTTTCTGCCACTTTTTTAATGGCCGAATCCCGAAACTCAATTTCGATCTCTTCCATATCAAACAACTTTTTGTATTGTTTGGTAAGGGCATTTTTAGGTTCGGTTAAAATACTTATCAGCGCTTTTTCATCTAATTCTTCCAAGGTTGCCACCACAGGCAACCGACCTACAAATTCTGGAATCAAACCATATTTAAGCAGATCTTCGGGTTCTACTTGGCGTAATTGTTCACTAAAGGTCTTACGATCGTCTTTTCCTGCAATTTCTGCAGAAAAACCGATTCCACCTTTTTCTGATCGTTGACGAATAATCTTCTCCAAACCAGAAAAAGCACCGCCACAAATAAATAAAATGCCTGAAGTATCTATCTGTAAACATTCTTGTTGTGGATGTTTACGCCCGCCTTGTGGGGGAATAGAGGCCATCGTGCCTTCCATAAGCTTGAGCAAGGCTTGTTGTACCCCTTCGCCTGAGACATCGCGGGTAATAGATAGGTTCTCTGATTTTCTAGAGATTTTATCAATCTCATCAATATAGATGATCCCCGTCTGTGCCTTTTCTACATCGTAGTCCGCTTTCTGTAAGAGCTTCTGAATAATATTTTCCACATCCTCACCCACATAACCGGCCTCTGTTAAGGTGGTCGCATCGGCAATGGCAAAAGGTACATCTAATAAACGTGCCAAGGTTTCTGCTAATAAGGTTTTACCACTACCGGTCGGTCCAATGAGCAGGATATTACTTTTACCCAGCTCTACATCGTCTATCGATCCCTGTGGTTGACTCGAAGGTCCTTTCAGTCCGGCTTGTAAGCGTTTGTAATGATTATAAACGGCCACAGCCAAGACTTTTTTAGCATGCGATTGCCCAATCACATACTGATCCAAAATGTGGTTTATTTCTTTGGGGGTCGGTAATCGACTGCTGGCGGTAGGGGCTTGTTTGTCTTCGACTTCTTCCCGAATAATATCGTTACACAATTCCACACATTCATCGCAGATAAACACAGAGGGGCCTGCGATCAGTTTTCTAACCTCGTTCTGACCTTTACCACAGAAAGAACAATAGAGGACTCTGGACTCTGTACGACCACCACCCTGCTTATTGGCCATGTTCACCCCGCTTTGTTAATGACTACCTAATCATGTGGGCACCGACGCAATTTTTCAAGAGAGAAAATATGCTATCTATCTTGCTGATATAACTGAATCCACTAAACGATAGTCCGCTGCCTCTTTGGCACTCATAAAATTATCTCTGTCCGTATCTTGTTCCACACGCTCTAAGGTTTGACCGGTATGCTTCGATAAAATGCCATTCAGAATATGCCGTGTTTTTAAAATTTCCTTGGTATGAATTTCAATATCAGAGGCCTGTCCTTGAAAACCACCCAAAGGTTGATGAATCATCATTCTTGCATGGGGTAAAGCATGACGTTTGCCCTTAGCGCCCCCTGCCAACAACAAGGCCCCCATACTGCAAGCCTGTCCCACGCACAAGGTACTGACATCCGGCTTGATAAACTGCATCGTGTCATAAATAGCCATGCCCGCTGTCACTGCACCACCGGGAGAATTGATATACAGATGAATGTCTTTATCGGGATTTTCGGATTCTAAAAACAGTAGCTGGGCAACAATCAGGTTGGCTGAATAATCTTCAACAGGTCCTACTAGAAACACCACACGTTCCTTAAGCAAGCGTGAGTAGATATCATAAGCCCTTTCACCACGCGCCGATTGTTCTACAACCATAGGCACCAAGCCGATGTTCTTAATCACTTCCATCCCTATACTCCTGCAGTTAACAGTTCTTCCACACTCACAGGCTTCGAGGACTTTGATGCTTGACGCATAATAAGATCGATAGCCTGGTCAACTAACACTGAATTCCGTATGCCTTGAAGCAGTTCATTAGACTCATGATACATGCTTTCTACGAATTCTGCGTTGCCATAGGCTATTGCAATCTTCTCTATTTTTTCTTTGACCTTCGCTTCATCTGGAGACAAGCTATTTAACTTGACTATTTCTCTGAAGATAAGACTTAACTTCACACGCTTTTTAGCTTCCTCTTCTAAACCCTGATGCTGGCAGCTATGCGCAGCTTTATCGCCTGCCCTTCGGTGCAATTCTTCATGCATGGCCGCTATTTCCTCTTGCACCAAAGCTTGTGGCAGCAAAATATCACAGGCCGCCACCAGTTGATCTAAAACTTGTTGGCGCGTTTTATCCAGTTGCACAGCCACACATTGTTGTTCTAGGTTGAGACGGATCTTTTGACGTATCAACGAGGGATCACTTTGTTCAACACCTATTTTCTTCG
>CAMCTX010000013.1 GCA_945878715.1 Legionella genomosp. 1
TTTTTGCGATAGATATCCATCAGAAATAGAAATCTATTTTCACAGATAATAACGATCATTATTCCCATTGTTCGATATTTTACAATGGTTTGACAAAAACATAGAAACAATGGAAGATAAATCACACTTTATGCAAGTTTAATAGCTGCTTTACAAGCGCTTTCTACCAGCATGGAATAAAAAACGATAAAAAATGATGAGGAGATTGAGATGAAACCAGTTATTTCACAAGACCCCGTGGCACCCCCAAAGGTAGAGAATGCGCCTTTGACTGGTCGCAAAAGAAGTCGCGAACAATCCTTAGACGAGCGTTCTGAACATAGTACACCACCTCAAACAGCAAAAAGGTTAGATAGAAAAAAATCAGACGCACTATTATTTAGAGCAAAGACTTTATCTGTGGTACATGCCTCGGTTCAGCCCGTTGTTGATCCGCTTATAAAAAGAGCCGAATTTTTTAATGATTTAAGTAAAAAAGCTGAGCATCCATTAGACTATCAAATAGCACAGGCTGCGAACCTACTTTCCCAACAAGCATATAATCTCAGAAGTCACTCATCCAAAACAGGCATAGGCTATGGAAGAGCAATACGTTTCTATGAGCAGGTCATAGATACTAAAAACGCAAAGGCGGCCTATTCTTTAGGCGCCTTGTATCGGGATGGCGACGCCTACTTGCCTCAGGACAATGAGCAATGCATGGCATGGTACACGGTCGCAGCTATACTGGGCCATGCACAAGCACAGTTTGAATTGGCTCAGTTTTATGAGGCGTCCGGTCGCGAAAATAACTTGCATGAAGACATGCTCAGGGGGCTAGCATGGTATCAAGCAGCATTTGAGCAGTCTTATAATGGTGCCGAAGAGGCTTTCTCAGAACTGTTTCAGGAAACGGGAGAAGCTTTGCTAAGTGCTATAGAGCAGGTGCAAAGGCAAGTTCCTGAAAGGGTTGTTGCTCGATTGACAAGTACTCGACGGTTTAGTAGCGGATCGCAGGGTTCATCTAAACCCCTATCCCCCTAGAGCCAAGTACTGAGATATCGTTTTGTGTGTGCATATGATTCTACGATTGGTGGGCGATAGTGGGGTCGAACCACTGGCCCCTGCCGTGTGAAGGCAGTGCTCTACCGCTGAGCTAATCGCCCCATTCCAAGCCCGCCAGGGTATCAGACTATGGTAGGATCCGTCCATGGCGTGGGGGAGTGGTTCCCTTTTACGCAGCAAAAATCACTAATTTAGTTTTTTAACAAAGGTTCTATCATGATTCGTACACGTTTTGCCCCCAGTCCTACGGGTTTTCTGCATGTGGGTAGTGCCCGTACTGCGCTCTATGCTTGGCTTTATGCCCGCAACATGGGCGGACAATTTATTCTGCGTATCGAAGATACCGATCTAGAGCGTTCAACCCCCGAAGCGGTAGACGCCATCTTAGATGCCATGCAGTGGTTAGACTTAAACTGGGATGAAGGTCCCTTTTATCAAACGCAACGTTTCGATCGCTATCAAGCGGCTGCCGAAACATTACATGCAACAGGGCATGCCTATTATTGCCATTGTACACCCGAGCGTTTAAATACCTTAAGGGAAGGGCAGATTGCTTCCAAACAAAAACCGCGTTACGACGGCCATTGTCGGGATTTGCAGTTGTCACCCATAGCCGGTCAGTCGGCCTTGCGTTTTTCTAATCCTTTAGAGGGATCGGTTGTCGTAGAAGATGCGGTGCATGGAACCGTTGTGGTCAATAACAGCGAACTGGATGATCTGGTTATTGTCCGTTCAAGCGGTGTGCCCACTTATAATTTTACAGTAGTGGTGGATGATTGGGAGATGAATATTACCCATGTGATCCGTGGAGACGATCATCTCAATAACACCCCTCGCCAAATCAACATTCTAAAAGCCTTAGGGGCTACCTTGCCTATTTATGCCCATATTCCCATGATTTTAGGGGCTGATGGCAAACGTCTGTCAAAGCGCCATGGTGCGGTGAGTGTGCAGCATTACCGAGATAGTGGGGTGTTGGCCCCAGCCCTTTTAAATTATTTGGTGCGACTAGGCTGGTCTCATGGCGATCAGGAAATCTTTAGCCGCGAAGAAATGATCGAACATTTTTCTCTGGATCGTATTAATAAATCAGCCGCTATTTTTAATAGCGAAAAACTCTTGTGGGTGAATCAACACACCATGAAGCATAATGATCCTAAAATCTTCGAAAAAGATTTGATCGCACAATTCGTACAGTGTGGTCTGAGTGCTACACTGCTTGAAAATCTTCCCGAGAATTATCCCACCTTAGAAGCCGTGTGGGCTGTGCAATGTGCGCGGGTGAAGACCCTTAAAGAGATGGCCGAGAAAAGTCTGTATTTTTATCAAGATCCGCTCTGGGATGTGGTCGTGCAGGCAGACTGTTATACCCCAGAGGGGCAGGTCCGATTAAAAGCCGTGCGAGAGGTGCTGGCTGCGTTGCCAGAGGCAGACTGGCAGGTTAGTACTTCATCCAATAAGCTTTTCCGAGTGAGCACGAGGGGTGTCGATTCCAGGGATGGTAAATCGTCCAATACAGGGATGTATGTCCCCGAGTGCCATTCGGAAAAACTTGTTGGACAGACTACTAGCACGCTGCATCAGACCCTAGAAACGCTGGCAACAGCCTTAGGCTTAAAACTGGGTGATATCGCAAAGCTTTTACGTTTAGCCCTTACAGGCGGCAGTGTTTCTCCACCCATCGATCAAACCTTGGCCTTGATAGGCCAGACAAGGGTCTTGCAGAGGCTGGATAGGGCGATTGCACTATAATCGAGCGGCTTATCAACCCTCACCAGAATGGTGTTGTTATCGTTGCATATGAGGATCTTCTAGTTCCATGAACCAGATTCGTTTTCCAGAAGGCTTTTAAGATGCGATTACCCTCTCCCGTTTGACGGGAGAGGGTGGCACACCGAAGCGCAGAGCGCGTAGGTGGCCGGGTGAGGGTTGAGGCTGGATAGGCTTATTGACAGCGAGGGTTCGCAGGGGTAAAATCGCGCCTTCTCTAGGTGTTACCTAAGGGGCTATAGCTCAGCTGGTAGAGCGCTTGCATGGCATGCAAGAGGTCGGCGGTTCGACCCCGCCTAGCTCCACCATAGAGACACTAGAGAGTCAGGCATACTGTTTTGTCCCCATCGTCTAGAGGCCTAGGACACCGCCCTTTCACGGCGATAACAGGGGTTCGAATCCCCTTGGGGACGCCACTTTATAAATCAATAAGTTTGTGGTGTTTTGTTTATGCTCAACTATAAACATCAGGAAACGAGTCAGGTTGTTGATATAACAGCATGGAATGTTGATCAAGAATTTGGTGATAAATATCCCGAAGGTGCCAGAGCTAAAGATCTCTTGATCTCTCCTAATCAGAGTTCATTACCTTTCGTTAAACCCAATTGGAGATACATGTTCAAATATTCCAGGAAAGACTGTCCTGAACAGTTTTGGGTTGAGATACTGGCGTATCGATTGGGTGTTAAGATGAATATAGACGTTCCACCAGCTTTTGTGGCTTTTAGTAAAGAAACAAGTAAAACAGCTTCTTTGATTGAATGGTTTTATACTGCATCTGAAACATTAGATTATCCATTTGATGCTGCCAGGTTGATTTCCTACTTCAGGAAATTTGGAAAAGGATTTAAATCCAAGTCTAAATTATCTGAAATTATGTATCAAGGAGGCGATTTTTGTAAAACCTTTATCCACAATTTTGATGAGAAAAAAGGAACACAGCATAACTTTCTCACAATTATAGAAATAATGAATTTTCTAGAGAAAACTTGTGATTTTGAAAAAGCGTGGAAAAAACATTGGGCAAAAACATTATTATTTGATGCATTGATAGGAAATAAAGATCGGCATCAAAATAATTGGGGTGTAATATTCGATTTGAACAATAATAGAGCACGTTTATCTCCTGTGTTTGATAATGGAACAAGCATGGCTTATAGACATCAGCCTTTATCGTTTATAACAGATGAAGATATTGCTAAATATGTTGATGGAAGAAAATCCACACACCATATGAAATGGGACCAAAATGATGAAAAGCCGGCTGGGCATCTAACACTATTGGAAAAATTCATCGAGCGATACCCAGAGCAGAAATATACTATGAGCGAGTGCTTAGAGCAGGTAGATGAAGGTGATTTTGCAGATATCTTGGGAGACCTGGAAAAATTTGATGTGCCTGTAAAATTATCCCAAGAAAGAGCCGAACTTATGCTAAAATTGCTGAAGTATAGCCATGCAAAATATCGAAGAGCTTTATCATGAATGACAAGCGTTTTATTGAACATATTATTGAACCTAAGGCCTTAAACTTAGTATGGCAATCTCCTTTAGATGAAGGTCGCAAAAGGCTTGTTGTAGCAAAATTATGTAAGGTTGAAGATAACCAAGAAAAGGCAGGGCTAGACTTGGAGTATTTAACTAACACAAAAGATTTTGTAGAAGCCCAAAAACTGGGTTTTAAGGGATATTCAGCGTTCACCCTAAGGGGACGAGAAGGCGAAGAACTTCATCGCTATAAGGATCTCATGCAGTCCTTTTTAAGCAGGTTACCTCCCAGGAAAAGAGAAGATTTTAATGAATATCTTGAAGGGTTTCGCATTAAATCAGATTCAAAGTTATCTGACTTTGCGTTGTTAGGGTACACCGCTGCAAGGCTGCCTTCAGATTCTTTTTCTATCTTGCATACGTTTGAAGATGCTGTGGGTCCCTTTGAATTTTTATTAGAGGTAGTGGGTTTTCAATCCAGCAATGTAGATTCTGGGGAAACTAGAGTAGGTCAAAAAGCTGAGTTTCAAAAAGCATATGACAGTAAGCATGCCGGAGAGCTGGAAATAATGATAAGCGTTTCTGGTCAGCAATTGGGTTATGTCGCGCGAGGGCTAGTTCCAAGCTTTAGTCAATGGATGGATCAGGGTAGAATTCAGGCAGCATTTATTGAAAAAAAGAATGGTACCCAGGATAGGCCAGTACTATTTCTCTATGTTGAAATAAAAGCTTAAATCAGCAATTCCTGCTGAAGCTAGTAGCCCCTCACCCCGCTTTGCGGGGAAGGGGTCCGGCCCCGTTAGGGCCGGGGGGTGAGGGGAAAACATCGGTAGAGCCGACCGCATTAATAAATTCACAGTCGGAGAATAAAAATGCCAAAACCTACAAATACAATAAGTAAAAAACTAACGATTGAACGACAAGCTTTATGGAACCTAGGTCTGGAAAAGAAAGATATTTTATCTGAAACAGACTTAAAATTATTGGAAGAAGAATTAAAGGGCATTGTGTATGTTGATGGACAGCTGCCTAATTTTATAGTGAGTGATAGCCTGGAAGGCAATAGTAGCGATGAATTGGAAAATCCTGCAACAGCGCTGAATGATGATGAAAAGTACGCAAGAAATGCAAGAAATCTATTAAAGCATATTGTGCGTGGAATTCCTCTTTGCAAAACCGACGGTGAATCTTATATTAACAGCCCATTATATGCTGATGAAATTATTGAAACATTAACTACTAAAAGAGATTCTAGATTACTAGATTCATTCCGAGCTGAAATGCAAAAAGTATTGAACAATTCATTCGAGTATCTGCAATCCGGTAAATTATCCCCGGATAGCGAAAAGCAATATGAAATTTTTCAAAGTAATTTTCTTGCCGCTTACCCTTTCGATATTTCACCAAAGTCGGGGCCATTTTCATGGGTACTTGAAGATGAGGATCGCATATATGCGTATGCCCTAGTTTCTGAACAAGCATGGGTGGTTAACCATTTATTATTGATGGGATCAACCTATACTGCAGGTCAAGGTCGTGGATTTGCCAATTTATATAATTTTAAGCCGCGTAATTCTGTTGGCGAAGGTCATGATATGACTGAAGTTGATGCCTGGTTAGAGCAACAAAAGAAAAACAATAGACAGGTAAAAGTAACCGGTCATAGCAAAGGTGCTACCATGTCTATGGTAACTGCGGCCAGACATCCAGATGTGATTATTCAGGCGGATTGTTTAAATCCTACCGGGCTTTGTAGTGATACTCTGGTTCGTCTAACGCCTGCATGGGATGTGTTATCTCAGGAACAAAGACCGCACATTAATGTTTATGCTCAGGAAGGGGACCCCGCTTTTCCTCTCGAGAAGGGGTTCTTAGAGGGTACTAATATTTATAGAGTTCTTCCGAATACTGATAAAGCTGCTATGAATTTTGGCCCGATTGCCACGATTCAAGGGGTTGATATCTCTGTGCCAAAAATGGAGACTCAGTTATTAATAAACGGGCCTGGTCCTTATGGTGATAAAATACCACGCCAACTAATATACGGAAGTATGATTGCCGGGGGAGTTGCTATTGTTGCAGGTACCAAAGCTGTTAATACAGGCATAAAAGCAGCTACTTTATTATTTAGTGGGATTAAAAATACTGCAGGTTGGGCTGTAAATCAATTCAACAGTGCCAGCGGAGATATCGATGAAAACTTTGAAACTACTATGGCAGCGGGAACAAAACATCTTAAAATGGATTAACGAATGGTAGTGCATCTATTGTAATTCAGGGGTTCGAATCCCCTTGGGGACGCCATCTTTAACCAATAAACAGTTCAAGAAGGTAACCATTCTGCAAAAAATACCACAGAATAATGTGCGTATCCCCCAATAAACTGCTTCCAGGGTTGAACTTTTAGTCTAAAGGCCTATCAAAGCCTAGTAAGCGATAAAAAGATTAGGTTCGTATGCAAAAAAGGAACTGTTATGGAGATTAAAAATATACCAAATGAAACGCGTGTAATTGCAAGTGTCTGGCGCCGCATTGGTGGGGGCATTTGTGACTGTAGCTTGTTGTTGATGATTTTTTTGGCTTGTATGTTTATGGGCTTGGGTGATGTGTCGGTAGAAAACACAAAGACCAGCGTCACAATGAATGGATACGTTACTATAATCGCATCTATTTTCTATTGGCTATGTCTTGCTTGCATGGAATACAAAACAGGGAAAACACCTGGAAAATATATGGTAAGCACCAAGGTTGTAACAGAAGACTATCAAGCGATATCCTTTTTTCAGGCTTTGCTTAGAAATATGTGCAGATTAATTGATAGTATTTTTGTTGGATTAGTGATTATCATTTGCACCAAAGAAAATCAACGTTTTGGCGACTTGCTTGCAAAAACATTGGTTGTAGAAGATTAAAGGCTTAGATAGGAGAGTGGCGATGAGTAGAGCTAAGAAAATCATTTTAATTCTGGGTGTTTTGGTGGGCATGATGGCCTCGGTTTATTTTTATCTTGATAATACGCGAAAAGAGATCGATGCAGTTGTGCAACCTATGATTCGTGAAATGGTAGCAAGCCATTGGGATCGCAGTGTGATTGAGGGCTATTCCACCGAACCCTTTAAACAATCGCAACATCAAAACAATGAACAATATGAAGCGATGTTAGAGGATCTAAGAACCCTTGGTCCAATCAATGATTATAAGGGTGTTCAAGAGTTCACTGTTAGGAAAAATAAAGATGAATATTTGCAGAAAGCCGGCGTTTTGATCGATTTTGAACAAGTATCGGCCATCATGATTATAAGCTTGAAGAAAATAGAGGATAAATGGCTCATGCAGGGGTTTAAGCTGAAAAACGCGGAAGCCGAATAAAAGGATCGCTGCGCTTAAATCGCGCAGCAACTCATTTCAAATTCTAAAGTCTCTAAAACCTGTTTAGGACGTCCGGTATCGGTATAGTGCATAAAGCGCACATTAATACGATGCTTATTACCGCTCACTTCTGGGTAAAGTTCAGAATCTGTACTCAGTGCAATACGCAATAACTGGCAGGCGTATTGAGTCTCTAGGGATTTTTGAAAGAAACCATTGGGCGCCAGTTGTCGTTCGAATAAAGTGCTGTTTCTAATTAAGGCTAAGATTAATTCAATACCCTCATAAAAAGGGGTGATCTCCTCTAACCATTGTGCCAAAGCGGCTGATTTAAGGTGAGGGTCTTGATGCAGCCAATAATGGTAGGCCGGTATGTCAAAGCTACAGGTGCCACCACTGATCACGGTGCGTTGGCGCACGCTGTTCAGTAGATCATTCTCACGGATCTGGCTGCTCAGTTTATTCGGTAAGCGCTGCACATTCTGGGATTGATGGCTTAGCTCTTGCAGGGTTTTTTCAAGGCGACCCTTATCAACATTCGCGATGTCCAAAAGCCTGGAGAGTTCATTGCGGTGACGGTCCAATTCTTTAAGCACTTCAGAGCGTAAATCGGTCCGATCCAGAATGGTAATCACCTCGACCAGTGCCGAAACGCTGGCATGACTATCCCACACAGAATAGCCATTTTTGAAGTGCGAAATCTGACTTAAAAGATGTTCCAGCCTTAAGAAAACTCTGATCCGTTCGTTTAAAGGATGCTCGTATAAGATCCGGCTTGACATGCATGCACTATATAGGATCTTTGGTTGTCTGAATAGTGCACGTTATCACCCTTCCCCATAACCAGATTTTTATCTAGAACGCTTTTAAGATGCGATTACCCTCTCCCGTTTGACGGGAGAGGGTGGCACACCGAAGCGCAAAGCGCGTAGGTGGCCGGGTGAGGGCTGGGGGTCGTGAGCAGTTTATCCAAGGCCTAGCACTTGAAAATAATACAGGGGGATCCTGTTTTGAAAATACAAGGTGCAAAGACCGGCTACTGCGATAAAGGGCCCGAAAGGAATTGCGGTATGGCGATCTTTATCCTTAAAGAGTATAAGACCGATACCGAATAAGGCGCCCAGCATCGAAGAGAAAAAGAGAATAAACAAGAGTGATTGCCAACCAAACCATGCACCCATCAGCGCCATGAGTTTAAAGTCTCCATAACCCATCCCTTCTTTTCCGGTGATCCACTTAAACACCCAGTACACAGACCACAGTGATAGGTATCCACAGAGTGCACCGAGAATGGCCGAGGTAGGGCTTGCGAAGGTTTGGTAAGTATTAAAGAACAGTCCTAGCCATAAACAGGGCAGGGTGAGGGTATCGGGTAGAAGCTTATGATGCATATCAATCACACTTAAGGTAATCAATGTCCACACCAACAGCAATCCAGCAAGGGTTGCCATACTCCAGCCATATTGCAGGGCCACGCAGACAGAGAGTAAGGCACTCGCACTTTCAACCAGGGGATATTGTAGCGATATTTTTTTGTGGCAATGTGCACAGCGTCCTTTGAGCTGCGCATAACTCCAAAGCGGGATATTGTAGTAGAAAGGGATCAGGTGTGTACAATGGGGGCAGTGGGATCGCGGTCGCCACAGATTAAACAGCGAGTACGCCCGGCCTTCGTGTTCTGCCTGCATCATTTTGGGGATCCGTAGAATGGCAACGTTTAACAGACTACCCACTAAAAGACCCAGGAGCCCTACAGCACTTAGAAAAATCCAGCCATTTTGCATCCAATCCATAACCGCTCCTACATGATGGATCCCATTTTGAATACGGGCAAGTACATGGCTATTACCAAACCACCCACCACTACACCCAGTATTACCATAATCAAGGGTTCTAGCAAGCTGGTCAGTCCATCGATAGTATTGTCGACATCTTCTTCGTAGATGTTGGCAACCTTGGCCAACATTTCTTCTAAGGCACCCGACTCTTCGCCAATCGCAATCATTTGTGAGACCATTACAGGGAATACCCCTGTTTTTCGCATGGAAGGGCCCATTTGTTGTCCGGCTTCTAAAGAGCTTTTAATCGTTTGTATGGCGGTATAATACACAATGTTATTGGTTGAAATCGACACCGCTTCTAGAGACTCAATCAGTGGCACACCCGCAGCCGAGGTCGTGGCAAGGGTACGGGCAAAGCGGGCAATCGCCGCTTTTTTGATAATCGGGCCAAACAAAGGTAATTTCACCAGCAGTATTTGGATAGCATCTCTGGTTTTCTTATGTCTTTTGTAGAGCTGGTTGATGAGGGTCACAAAGATTACCAGTAGTATCAGAATCAACAAGCCATGCGCCTCTAAGGCTTCCGATATGTGGAGTACGAATTGTGTAAAACCCGGTAGCTCTGCACCGTAGGATGCAAAAAGCTCTTTAAAGGTGGGTACTACTTTAATCAGTAGAATGCCCGTCACGATCAAAGCAACAGACAGCACAGCAGCAGGATAATACATGGCTTTTTTAATTTTCTTTTTTAAAGACTCTGATTTTTCTTTATAAAGGGCGATGCGGCCCATCATCACATCGAGGGTACCCGATAATTCACCGGCTTCTACTAAACTACACACCAGGGCATCAAACTGTTCAGGGTGTGCTTTAATCGCTGCCGAAAAAGATTTTCCACCCTCTAAATCGCTGCGCACCTGACCACACAGCTTTTTTAGCGCACCACTGGGGTAACCATCGCAGATAATCGTGAGTGCTTGCACAATAGGAATACCTGCTGTTAGCATAATCGCCAGCTGTCGGTAAAAGGCAGCAATGTGATCACCCTTAATAGTAGAATATGCGCTAAATAAACCATTGGATTTTTGATGAACTTTTATGTCTTTCAATCCTTGGCTTTGCAAGGCGCCGCGTGCCGCAATCGAAGACAGCGCAGAAATATCACCGGTTATTTTATTGTTTCTTTGATCAATAGCGGTATAGCTAAATTCCTTAATCGAAGAACTTTTCTTATCGCTCATGGTCTACTCCTTCATAATTCTAAATAATTCATCCAGGGTTGTTAGGCCTTTCTTAACTTTTTCTAAGCCTGCGCGTCGTAAACTCCACATACCTTCATCCAGGGCTTTTTGGTGTATAGTCATAGGGTTGCCACCGGCAAGTACCAGCGTGCTAATAGCAGAGGAAATGGGCATCACTTCGTAAAGGCCAATACGACCTTTATAGCCTTTTTTACATTTTTCACACCCTACCGGTTCAAAGAGTTCTAAGGTGGGGATCTCTTCTTCGCTAAAACCGTTTTCTAATAAAATATTTTTTGGTAGTTCCAAGGGTTTTTTACAATCACTACATAAAAGACGTGCTAAGCGTTGTGCGACCACCAAAGAAATAGAAGTTGCTAAATTATAAGCCGGAACCCCCATGTTCACCATGCGTATAATCGTATCGGCGGCGCTATTGGTGTGCAGGGTAGAGAGCACCATATGGCCTGTTTGGGCTGCTTTTACCGCAATTTCAGCCGTTTCAACATCACGAATCTCACCCACCATAATAATATCAGGATCTTGACGCAGAAAAGCTCTTAAGGCTACGGCAAAGGTTAGGCCCGCTTTCAGATTAAGACTCACCTGGTTCACGCCCGG
Organism: Legionella genomosp. 1; assembly: GCA_945878715.1. Lineage (GTDB taxonomy): Bacteria > Pseudomonadota > Gammaproteobacteria > UBA6186 > Azoamicaceae > CADEGZ01. Next base: position 11,315 of record CAMCTX010000013.1, read on the forward strand.
TAAATTAATTTCGATGGGATCTTCACAGGTCGAAATATTGCGTTGCGCGGTATTAAGAATATTAACGGCCGTGTACAAAGAAATCGTTTTACCACTACCGGTAGGGCCTGTCACCAAAATCATGCCTTGGGGTCTTTCAATAGCTTTAAGGAAAATTTCTTTTTGAAAACCCTCAAATCCGAGTGCATCAACCCCTATTTTAGCGTTGGTTGGGTCCAGAATACGCATCACGATTTTTTCCCCATACAGGGTAGGGCAAGTGGCCACGCGAAAATCGATGGATCGTGCAGCCGAAAGGCGCATTTTAAAGCGACCATCTTGGGGTATACGACGTTCTGAAATATTTAAACGGGCCATCACCTTCAGACGCGCCGCCAAGCGATCGGCCGTGTTAGAGGGTGGGGTTGCATGTTCGTAGAGAATACCATCATGTCTAAAGCGGATCCGGTAGCTATTTTCATAAGGTTCAAAATGAAGATCGGAAGCGCCCATGTTCACCGCTTCTAGGATCACTTTATTAATAAAACGAATAATCGGGGCATCTTCGGTGCTGTCGCCCGAGGCTATTTTGGCAGCGGCCTCCTTGGCATCTTCTTCGTTAAAGAAATCGACTTCTTCCAGGTTGGCATCTAAAGCGCCTAAAGAAGCCGCCTCAGCGCTTGTAACAATTTTTGTAATGAGGGCACTTAGCTTATGTTCTTCGACCAGTATGGCTTCGGTATACATATTGGTTTGGTATTTAATCTCATCCACGGCTTTTAAATTGGCCGGGTCTGAAATGGCAATAAACAGTCTATCGCCCCGTTTAAAGATAGGTAAGGCGTGATATTGCATAATCAGCGCGGTGCTTAGCAGATCGCCTGGGATATTTTGCTGTTCAAAGGCATCCAGATTGAGTACGGGGATCCCAAATTCTTGGGAACAGCGAATCGCGAGATCGGTGGGGTTGAGGGTACCGTTTTCAATTAAACAGCTAATAAAGGGTTTGGCTTCTTTCAGGGCTTGGTCGCTGGTGCTTAGGGCGAGTTCTTCTGTTAGCAATCCAATCTGGATTAACTTTCTGGCAAGACCCCCAAGAGGGGCTATTTTGATGTTGCTTTCATCTGCCATAAAACACGCTCTTTGCTAATCACCCTACCGTTAAGTAGGGTGATGCAAAAAGCGTGCCAAAGCAGGGGCTCTGGCACGCTTTACAGCGAGATTATTGGCAATTCGCTGGTGCTAAGGGAGTCCCAGCAGCACCAGCTATATTTCCAGCAGGATAACTGCGGCAGACCCATGTAATGGTTCCGGCGTTTACAGTAGGTACCAAAGCAATGGTGACGATTCCACCATTAATTGCATTTGGTCCACTTGTCACACTAACAATGCAAGTAGCATCACGAGCGATAGTCCAGCTTGCAGTAACGTTAGTGGGAGTTAGGGTAGGCACGTAAACAGCGGTCATGGCTGCACAACTGGCCAAACCGTTGGCCGTAAGATACTCAGTGACCGTGTCTTTTAGAACATCGGCATGATTAATTAATTCAACCACTCGCGCTTTCCCAATATAATTCCGATAGGAAGGTACCGCCACAGCGGCTAATATGCCAATGATCGCCACAACGACCATCAGTTCGATCAGTGAAAAACCTTTGTCTGTATAACGCTTCATAAATGCAATCTCCAATGGGTGTAAGGGGTCCCTATTTGGAGTGTAGGCAGGGAATGGCGTTTTTTCCAATAAGGCGGTTTTTTTAGCTTAGATTTGCAAATGCCCTCCCTCGGATGCGGTGGAGGACCTGCACGCCATAGCTTTGAGCGACGGGGGGTGGGTGATGGTCAGCGATAAAGCGTCAGCGTTTTTTCCTGCACCTCTTGCTCCGAGAAAGACTGTTCAACACGCTTGCGGCCCGCAAGACCCATACGGGTTCGAAGATCCGGGTCTTCAATCAAGCGGGCCAATGCTGTTGCCAAGGCTTCTGCATCGTGCGCAGGCACCAAAAAGCCATTTTCCCCATCCTGCACCACCGCACGACAGCCGGGTACATCGGTGGTCACAATAGGACGGCCACAGCTGGCGGCTTCCAGCAAGGATTTGGGTAAGCCCTCGCGATAGGAAGGCAGCACCGCAATATGGGCACTTGCATAGGCCGAGGCTACATCCTCAGCATGCCCCGCCCAGCGCAGAATCCCAGTGGCTTGCCAATGTTGCAGCGTTGTCTCTGGAATCGACGAAGGGTTTTCCGGATCGGGTAGGCCATAGAGCACAATGTCGATGGGCGTATTATGATTGCGGGTGCCAGTGTTATACCTTGCCTTAAGCATTTTGGCAGCCTCTGCCAATTCGCCTAGGCCCTTATGCCACAGAAGGCGTGCCATACAGACAATCTGTACGGGGGGTGTGGGTGCAAAGGGTTGAACATTGTAGTGATCCAGATTAACGCCTGCACCGGGAATAATAACCGATTGTTCGGGCCGAAGTGCAGCCTGTTGGATTAAATAATCTTGATCATCGGTATTTTGTAAAATAAGGGTGCTGTTGGCTTCGGAAAAAATAGTTTTAAAGATTCGTAACACAAGCCATTTACTAATGTTTTTGATCAAGGTTGAATAGAAGTTATCCTTCTCCCGTTGCGGGAGAAGGTGGCACGCAGTGCCGGATGAGGGTTGATCAGGATGACAGAATACATCACATCTTCCTGCGACCCTCACCCCCCGCTGTGCGGGTCCCCCCTCTCCCGTAACGGGAGAGGGTTTTAATTGCGTCATAGACGTTGTAAATAAATAACCCAATCCCGGCAGTGCATTAATCACACGTGGTACACCACACATGCGTGCCATCCACGATCCAAAAATCACAGGCTTGAGCGCAACCTGATGCACAACATCCGGCTTGTAGTGTTTATAGATGCGATAAATTTCCAGAAGCGATCGTATTTGATGGAAGGGATTAAAACCACCACGTTTAAAATGATGCAGTGGAAAAACCGTAAGTCCCAAAGCCTCTAGTGCTTGCTTTGAGCCAAAGCCTGTGGCCTTTTCTGTCTTTGTGTTGAATCTTGTTACAAGAGCGACTTGATAAGAAGCTTTAAGCGCAGCCACCGCAATATGTAAGCGGTGTGAACAGAAATAATCAGCTTCAGCAACGAAGTACAGAATTTTTTTTTGTGTCACAACGTCCAATAAGCCATCCCTACAGGCTTCTTGTCTTTCCAGATCCGCTTCAGATCCGCGACCAATCCCTGGGGCCTTAAAAGCCGGGTTAAATCTTCGGTGCTGAACTGTGTATAGGGTTGGTGTGCCACAGCGCTCACCACGCAATCATAGTCTGCAGCCGTGCTTAAGGATGCCAGCGGCATGCCCAATAAAGTTTGGGCTTCGATCGGATCGGCAAAGGCATCATGTACGGCTATCATACAGCCTTTGGTTTTTAAGGCCTGAATCAAATCAATGACTTTGGTATTTCTTAAATCGGGAATATTTTCTTTAAAAGTCAGGCCCAGAATAAGAACCTTAAAATCAGAACGCGAAGGCTCTAAACGTTGTAGGGCCTCATAGATCTGATCGGCCATAAAGGCCCCCATGCTTTCATTAATACGTCTGCCTGCCAGAATAACGTCGGGGTCTATATTCAGCGTGCGTGCGCAGTGGGCAAGATAATAAGGATCCACCCCAATACAATGTCCGCCCACTAAACCCGGTTGAAAGGGCAGAAAATTCCATTTGGTATTGGCCGCATCCAAGACATCATAAATGGATAAGCCGAGTTTATTCACAATGGTGGTAATTTCATTCACAAAGGCAATATTAATATCACGCTGTGCATTCTCAATTACTTTGGCCGCTTCGGCCGTTTTAATGGAGCTTGCTATAAAAATACGCCCCTCATTCATGCTGCCATAAATGGTGTTCAATGTCTTTGCAATCTCAGGTGTTTGTCCTGCCACCACCTTGGTAATGCTATTCACAGTATGGTGTTTATCGCCTGGGTTAATACGTTCGGGCGAATAGCCTAAAAAGAAATCAACGCCACACACAAGACCAGACTGTTCAGCCAGTACTTTTCCACAGAAATCCTCGGTTACACCCGGATACACCGTGCTTTCAAACACCACGATAGCGCCTTTTTGCATAACTTTGCCAATCATTTCAGAGGCACTTTGCAAACAGCTTAAATCGGGGGTGTTTTGCGGTGTGACGGGCGTTGGTACTGTTACGATGTACACATCTTTCCCGCGTAGATCCTCAACCGTGTGGGTGAGTGCGAGTGGGGTCGATTGCAGGGTTGCACGGTCAATTTCATAGGTTTTATCAAGGCCTTGTTTTAAATCCGCAATACGTATGGTGTTAATATCAAAGCCCGTGACCGCAAAATGATGTGCCAGCGAGACCGCTAAAGGTAAACCAACATAACCAAGGCCTACAATCGCTATTTTCAAAGGTGGATTATGCATAAAAACCTTTATACCAGTTAATAAATTGTTGTAACCCTTCTTCAATGTTAATGGTGGGTTTGAAACCAAAGTCGCGTGTGGTTTCCGTAATATCCGCAATGGTCTCTTTTACGTCACCCGGCTGTAGCGCATCGAGATGGATCTGTGCTTTTTTCCCGGTGAGTCTTTCAAGGGTATGCATAAAATCCATTAAAGATTCGGAGCGATCGTTGCCGATGTTATAGATCCGATGTCTGGGTTCCTGCGCAGAAGCTGCAGGTGGCTTGTCTAAACAGGCAAGCACGCCTGTAACGATATCATCAATATAAGTGAAGTTTCTTCGCATATCCCCTTGGTTAAAAAGGGTAAGGGGCTTCTCTTCTAAGAGTGCTTTAGTAAAAAGAAAAGCGGCCATATCGGGTCTGCCCCAGGGCCCATACACCGTAAAAAAACGCAAACCCGTGGCCGGTATGCCAAACAAATGGCTGTAGGTGCTGCTAAATAATTCATCACAGCGTTTGGTGGCAGCATACAGTGACATGGGGTGATCCACCGGATCATGCACCGAAAAAGGCAGTTTTTGGTTGGCACCATAAACTGAAGAACTACTGGCATAGACCAGATGTTGTGCCGTCCAAGCTCTGCAAGCTTCTAGAATATTCAGATGTCCCATCACATTGGATTCGGCATAGGCATGGGGGTTGATCAGCGAATAGCGCACACCGGCCTGTGCCGCTAAATGCACCACCCGATCGATATTGGGGGTATCTATAAAAGCTTGCATGGCCTGTTGATCGGCAATATCGATAAGTTTGAATTCAAACATTTTATGGGGTGTTAACTGTGCCAGGCGTGCTTTTTTTAAGTTCACATCGTAATAGTTATTCAGATTATCAATACCCAGGACGCTTTCACCGCGTGCTAAGAGTTTTTGGCAGACATGGTAGCCAATAAAGCCTGCCGCGCCTGTGACTAAAATGGTCATGAATGAAGGGCTCCGTAAAATGTATGGGTATCATACGGGGGTCTACGGGGTGTATCAAGAAGTAGAAAAAAACAGGGGCGTTCAAAGCGCCCCCCTAAGGTAGCAATAACTAGATTACTTTAGGATTAGCGGCCTCGACGACCGCCGCCTTGTGCACCAGGACTCTTATGACCGCCGCCTTGTGCGCCGGGACCCTGATGACCACCACCTTGTTGGCCACCTGCATTGCCTGGGCGTGCCCCACCCGCATTATTCTGCATGGGACGTTGTTCTTGACGATGTTCTTGACGTTCTTCTTGACGATGTTCTTGGCGTTGTTCCTGACGATGTTCTTGACGTTCTTCCTGACGATGCTCTTGGCGTTGTTCCTGACGTTGTTCTTTGTGTTCTTCGCGTTTTAGCTGATGTTCTTGACGATGTTCTTGGCGTTGTTCCTGATGTTCTTGGCGATACTCTTGGCGTGCTTCCTGACGTTGCTCTCGGTGTTCTTCGCGTTTTAGCTGCTGTTCTTGACGATGTTCTTTGTGTTTTAGCTGCTCTTCTTGACGATGTTCTTTGAAGCGTTCCATTCTGGCTTTAGCAACCCCCGAATCAGGATGTCTGGGCTGGTTACCGCTACCTGTACCTTGTGGGCCTTGACCGGGTCCACCCTCTGGATGGGGTTTTGGCATGCCGCCTGCATCCTGTGTGCCTTGGGTCGATGGCTGTGTACCACCCATGGTGGTATCCACTGCATAGGCTGTGTTTGCAAAAAGACTGATAGTGGTCGCTATCATCAGAGAAAGGGTTCTGTGTTTCATCAAGGCATGCTCCTGTTCAAAAAGGGGTTGTCGATAAAGTCTCCCTCTTAGAATAGACAAGGCTTGGGGAATTGCCACGTGAAGTTGTGATCCTTCTCCCCTACGGGGAGAAGGTGGGCCGTAGGCCCGGATGAGGGGTTAGGGTGGGGGTGCGTGATCCACACTAAACCACTGCGCATCACACAAGCGCAGCGCGCTTAAAGACCCACCCCAGACGCAGCCGGTATCCAGTGCAAAGACATTGGGTGCAGGACGGCGTTCTTTTAACAAAGACCAATGACCAAACAAGAGCTTTGTCTCTCGATTATGAGGATGTTGAATATCGAACCAAGGATAATAGCCTGGGGGTTCTTGTTGTGGATAACCTTCTAGTAGTGCGACAGCGCCCTCGAAGGTACAGTATCGTAATCGTGTAAAGCTATTTAAAATAAAACGCAGACGTGGCATGCCGCTGAAAGCGGGATCCCAGATCAGTGGAGCCTCTTCATAGATCCCACACAAAAGTGTTTTGATTAAAGCATCATCCTGAAGACAGTCTTCCACTTCAGCCGCCAGACGCAGGGCCTGTGGGAGATCCCAGAGTGGCAAAATGCCCGCATGTATCAGGGTATACCCAAGCTGCAGATCCTGATGGATCAACGGTTGTTGGCCTAGCCAAGCTATCAGTGCTTCTCGATCAGGCGCTGCTAAGATATCGCTAAAAGTATGACGCTTACTGTCATAGGGTAGGGCACCACAGGCAACGCCCAGCAAGGCAATGTCATGGTTACCTAAAACGGTGCAGGCCTTATCACCCAAGTTCCGTATAAAACGCAGGGTTTCTAATGATTGGGGCCCTCGATTCACTAAATCGCCACTAAACCACAGATGATCTTCGGAAGGTTTCCAATTGATTTTTTCAAGCAGGCGCTGCAGGGTTTCCAGGCAACCATGTACATCACCAATCGCATAGGTTGTCATGTTAGGGTATTACTCAAGCGTACAAAATCGGCCACCGAGAGTGTTTGGGGTCTTGCACCGGGATCAATGCCAGCCTTTTCAAAGCCCTGGGTGTCGAAATAAGATCCCAGGGTATTGCGCAGTGTTTTACGTCGTTGATTAAAAGCACGCTGTACGATTTGTGCAAAGGTTGAAAATGTTTTTGCAACAAAGGGTCGTGTTTGATAAGGGCTTAAGCGTACAAAAGCCGAATCCACTTGTGGGGGCGGCCTAAAGGCTTCGGGCCCAATGTCTAAAAGCAGTGTATTCTGGCAAAAATACTGGGTCATTACGCTTAATCGACCGTAGTTTGTATCCCCAGGTTTTGCGACCAGACGCGCAGCCACTTCTTTTTGAAACATAAAATGCATATCAAGTATCAAAGCCGCATGGTCCAGTAGATGAAACACCAAGGGTGTAGAAATATTGTAGGGTAAATTCCCTACAATCCGTACAAGGGTCTGAGGATGAAGGTTTTGCACAAAGGCTTTGAGATCAAAACGCAGCACATCTTGGTTATGGATGCTTAATCGTTCGGGGGAGGCCATGGCGCTAAGCGTCGTAATCAGATCGCGATCGATTTCAATCAAGGTTAAGTGTGCAACGCGTTCTAAGAGCGGTTGGGTGAGCGCGCCTAAACCAGGACCAATTTCTATCAAACAGTCTGAAGGTTTGGGATCGATACAGTCTAAGATCTGCCCAATCGCCAGCGGATCGTCTAAGAAGTGCTGTCCAAAACGCTTGCGTGGCTTATGGGTTGACAATTTCAACGTCGGAGTCTGCACGCAATTGCGTTAACCAGCGTACTAATTGTGCCTCAAATTGACGTCGATACAAAGCTTCAGCCGCCTTATCTTGTAATTGCATAGGATTATCCGTCCCCTGTCTTTTATCCAAGAGCTTGATAATATGAAAGCCACTGCTGTCTTCGATAGGACCTCGGATTTCACCCACGGCAAAGCCTGGCAAAACTTTCGTAAACAAGGTGGGTACCGAAGCGGTTTTATGCCAGCCCAAATCACCCCCTTGGAGTGCTTGTTGTGTAGCCGATTTTTCCATCGCCATCTTGGCAAAATCCGCGCCCATTTTAAGTTCTTTCACCACAGACTCTGCGTTTAGACGTGCTTGGCTAATCGCAGCAGCTGTCGAGGGCTCAGGCATGGCAATCAGTATATGGGCTAGGTGGTATTCAATATCGCTGTGTTCTTGTCCGGCAGGGGATGCTAAAAAGGCATCAATATCTTTTTTGGAAACATGGATCAAGGATCCCACTTCACGTTGTTGGATCTTCGCCAGAATCATTTCTGTTTTTAGCCAAGCACGAAATTTCGTAACAGGGATTTCTTGATCCGTCAAAAAAGCTTCAAAGGCCTCCATAGATAAACCATCTTGGGCCGCCATATCGGCGATCTGTGCATCAAGGACTGTCTCTTCGAGTTTTAAATCTTCGGGGGTTGCCAATTGCAGCTGCAACTTTTCTAGGATCATTTTCTCGAGCAGTTGTTTATGCAACACTTCAATGGGCGGGACTGCCATATCGGGATTAATATGCATCATGAGTAATTTGGTGCGTAGTTTAAGATCAGACTCGCTAATGGCCTCGCCATTCACGGATGCCACCAGGCGATCCAGAGAGGGCGGACCTTCGGGCTTTGATGCTGCTGCCACACATGAAAAGCTTAACAGTGCTAACAGGCACAGCATAACCCGACAACCAAGTTTTAGATTATCCTTCTCCCCGTAGGGGAGAGGGTCCCGCGAAGCGGGGGGTGAGGGTCGCAGGCATAATTTCATAAATAAGTCCAATAACTAATTCCTGCTCATTCTACCCTAAAAATGCCTATCTGACCATGGCCGGTAGTCTGGAATAGTACGTTTAAGGGTGCTATGCATGGCATTATCGCCAAAAGCCCCCAGACCCTTAAAGACCCACTGGACAAAGATAGCATTGGTATAGGCCTTCGATGGGGGTCGATTCGGATCAAAGGGCTTTAAAAAGCGTGTTGCCAAGAGGCGTACGGCCATGCAGCAACCCTGTTGTTCAATACCGAAGGCAAAATCGTTCGAACGTTTGCGATCGATATCATAATGCCACCGTCCAAGTAAGCGCCAACGGGGGTTTAGGGGCCAGGCCAAGGAGGTATCGGTTTGTCGTAGGCTTTGGGTTTTACCTGTTTCAGCATTAATCACCCAAGGGCTTGCTCGCAGAAATTGATAACCCAGATTAAAAACTTCTTCGGGGTGGGGGTGGTATTGTAAGTAAAGCCCGGTTTGATTCGTGTGTTTTTGGGTGGGGTCCCACTCGGTATCGGCCGTTGCAAGCCAGGCATCCTCAATCTGATAGCGCGCTTCCCCCACCAGGGATGAATGACGGGCTTTGGTGGCACTGAAGGTCGATTCAGGATCATTACCGGTACCATAATAGCTTCGCACCCTGCGTTCTTTGAAATAGTGGATCTGCCCAAGGCCTAAGTGATATTTCTCCATGCCCGTACTGCTCGGGAAAAAGCCTGTGCCCACACCCAGGGTTAATTGATCGGTATCGCCTACGCGATCAAGCCCCGTAAAGCGATTATCCCAATAGAGTTGATTCACACTAAAGCCTGCATAACCGGTATCAAAATTGGGCAAGCCTTGTTGGTTGCGATAAGGCACGCGCACATAATAGGCTCTGGGTTCTAAACTTTGCCGGTAGGTTTCCTGATTGAAAGCGAAAGAGCGATCGAAAAAAAGCCTGGAATCCACACTAAACAGAGGCAAGTCTAGATGGGCGCGCGCATTTTGTGTGGGGTTATTAGGACCGGGGCGTAGATGATAGGACAAAGTATTCCACTGGATTTTGGGAGTGAGTTTTCCCCAGGGTCTTCGCAGTGGCAGACTCAAACTAGGACGTAGATGCAAACGATCGCCCGTGGTAAAAGCTAAGTGTGTTTGGGGATCAGGCACATGGGCAAAATGGGTGAAGTCTCCATGCAGCTTCCAGGCCAAACCCAAGGGTAGATCATCGTTTTGGTTGTTAAGGGTTATTTGGGGTAATCGTTTATACACAGCTTGATTCAGGGGTGCATCGAAGGGATGCAGGGTTTGGTATTGTTGCAAGCGTGTTTGTACGGACCATTGGGGTTGTTGATAATTCAGATCGGCTTCTTGCAATAATTGCGTGGTGCTGGCCATCCCTAAACTATCGCCAAAATCCATCAGATCATTATCATCATGCACACGATGGTAGCGAATGTTCGATTGCATGTTTGGGTTGGGTGTTATCTGATGGTTCAGGCGCAGGGTTCCGCGGTTATTCCCGCGTTCTAAGGCTTTTAGACGTGGATCAGTCGCTGTGATACCTGGATGGCTCGCACGTTTTTGGGTTCTAAATGTTTGATAAGCTTTATCAAAGGGTAGCCAAAAACCTTCTATTTCCCCTTTGCTATAGGGTTGTAGATAACGCCCTAGACCTTGTAGTCCCGCGCCCCTTTCGCTAAAAAAGCGCGGGGTAAGGGTGGCATCATAGTTGGGGGCGATATTCCAGTAAAAAGGTGCGCTAAGCACCATGCCCGATCCACTACTATGGCCGATGGCAGGGTATAAAAAGCCGGTTTTACGGCGATCATCAATGGGAAAAGCAAAATACGGCAGGTAAAAAATAGGGAAATCTTTTACATAGAGCTTTGAATGATAAGCTTGTCCACGTCCTGTCTCCTGATTCAGATCAATGCTTTTGGCTTTGAGTGTCCAAGTGTTTTCACAGGGGGCGCAGGTGCTATAGCTGGCTTTATCTAAATGCATAAAGTTTTTATGGTGGATGCTTAATTGCGTGGCCTCCCCACGGCCATGCTGTTCGTAGAGTCGGTAAGCGGCGTTATCCACCGTTTGTTCTTCTTCTGCTACCATGAGCTTGGCGTGGGTGCCATCCACGCGTCGTCCAGGCTCTATAATATGCACATCGCCAAAGGCTTCTATGCAATACAGGGGTTTGGCACGCTTCGGATCGCGGTGGATCAGCGCACGTTCGGCACGGATCTGGCGATCCTTTTCAAAGAGTTGCACATGACCCTCTAAGATCGATACCCCTTCGGGTTTAAAAAGGCCCTGATCGGCATCCAGCTTTAGCTCGCCACTGAGGGGTAGGTTTAATAGGGGGGGTTCTTGGTAATAGCCCCCACAGAGCGTGTTGCTGTTAGGGTCAGAGAGCCAATCATCTAACATGCAGCCAGCAGCCTGCGCGCTGTTTAGGCTGAGCGCCCAAAGCAGCATGCATAGAGGGATGACAAATATATAAAAAAGCTTCAGTATCAATTTCACCGCCTCCACGCTAAACTTTTTTAGAGCAGGCTGCAAATTTTTGTTATTAAGTAGGGTTTCAAACATGAATCGTGAGTCTATCATCGACAGGTGGTTGCAAAGCTTTTTTGGCGCATCCTCTTTTCAGCGCAAGGCTTTGGCTGGCGACGCAAGCGCCCGTCGTTATTATCGTATTCATCACCCAGATCAGTCCTATGTGCTGATGGATGCCCCACCCCCCGAAGCACCCCATCGTTTTGTGGATTGTCAGGCCCTACTGGCAGGCGCTGGTTTAACAGTACCACAGATTATCGCAGCCGATTTGGATCAGGGCTTATTATTGTTATCCGATTTCGGGGATGATCTCTATTTGCAGAAGCTTCAGGATCACAGCGCCGATCACTTATATGAAAAAGCCATGGCGGCCTTAATACCCTTACATCAGTGCACGGCACCCTTGGCGCACTTTGATAGAGCCTTTATGCATCAGCAACTGGACGATCTCTTCGAACACTGGTATCTGAAGCATCACAAAGGTTTATTTTTAACGCCTCATCTTTCAAGCGATTTACAAGCAGTGTATCGGGTGTTGTTTGAGAATGCACGTCAGCAGCCACAGGTGGTCATTCACCGCGATTATCATTCGCGTAATCTCATGGTGCTGTCTGAAAACAGCCCAGGCATTTTAGATTTTCAGGATGCCATGCGCGGGCCGCTTACTTACGATCTCGTTTCTTTATTGCAGGATTGCTATATCGATTGGCCTGCCGATCGCATTCAGGTTTGGGTGCGTGCCTTTCAAACACGTGCCGAGCAAGCAGGATTGGTAGGGCGCGTTAGCGATGCGCAGTTCTTGCGTTGGTTTCACTTAAGTGGAGTGCAACGGCATCTTAAAAATTTAGGGATCTTTGCACGCCTGCACCATCGGGATCGTAAATCAACCTATTTAAAAGAGATCCCCAGGGTCTTGGCTTATCTTCAGGAAACCTGTGCTTTGTATCCCGAGCTAGAATCTTTTGGTCTTTTTTTGAAAGCCGTTACCGAGGATGCCGAGATTGTGAACAACCAAAATGCATCACTGGTGGCGCTTCGATGAAAGTCATGCTTTTATGTGCGGGGCGTGGCGTGCGCATGCGGCATCTCACGGTAGATAAACCCAAACCTTTGTTAGCGGTTCAGGGGCAATCCTTAGTGCTACGGCATCTATATGCCTTGCAGCGTGCAGGCATTCAAGAAGTCGTGATCAATCTTGGCTATTTAGGCTATCAGATCCCGCTTTATATCGAACAAGCACGCGCGCACGATCGTTCGCTGACTTCGATGAAAATCCATTATTCGCCCGAAGATCCGGTTTTAGAAACAGGTGGCGGTGTTTTAAAGGCCTTAGCTTTACTGGGACCCGATCCTTTTATGGTGATCAGTAGCGATATTTTTACCGATTTTGATTTTGCATTACTACCGAAAAAACCAACAGGACTGATACATTTATTAATGGTCGATAATCCACCCCATCATCCAGAAGGGGATTATGCATTAGTAGAAGGGCGTCTTTATAAAACAGGGAAACCCAAATTTAATTTTGCAGGTATTGGGGTTTACGATCCAGCCTTGTTTGCAGACTGTACGCCGGGTGTTTTTCCTTTGAATATTTTATTTGAACAAGCGATTGCCCAAGGCAAAGCCAGCGGTCAGCATTATGCAGGGCTGTGGCATAACATAGGTACACCGGAGCAATTAGATGATCTGGGGTAGAGTGATTGGCTTGTTATTAGGTGTCAAGCTGCTGGGTTTTTTTGGGGCTCTCATAGGCTTTTGGCTTGGTTTTATCGTCGATCACGCGCTGCGTACTTATCAGTCCTTAAAGCCAGGTGCGGCCCAAGCTAAAAGGCAGCAGCAGACTTTTCATCAAACGATCTATACCGTCTATGAAGATCCTTTAGCAGAGGCCTACCGTGTGTTAGGCTTATCTAGAACAGCCAGCGATGCAGAAATTAAACAGCACTATAGGCGTCTTATGAATCAACATCATCCCGATAAAATACTGGCACGCGGATTACCCAGCAGCCAGCTACCGGCGGCCCAAAAAAAGACCCAGGCTATTCGTGCGGCCTATGATCAAATTCGTGCACAGCGGGAGTTAGTTTCATGATCCTAGCGGCGTCTATTCTTTCAGCCAACTTTACGCGCTTGGGCGCAGAAGTGCAGGCCGTATTACAGGCAGGTGCCGATTGGATTCATCTGGATGTGATGGACAATCACTATGTGCCCAATTTAAGTTTTGGCCCGCAGATCTGTCAGGCCCTAAGGGACGAGGGTATCCAGGCCTTTATCGATGTGCATTTAATGGTAAAACCGGTGGATCGTTTAATAGAAACCTTTGCAAAGGCGGGTGCGAGTAGCATTAGCTTTCATCCCGATGCGACCGATTCGGTGGCTGGCAGCATTGCTTGCGCGCGCGATCAGGGTGTTAAAGTCGGTTTGGTTTTTAACCCCCATACACCGCTTACTTTACTGCCTGCTTTTATCGCTCAGATCGATAGTGTGCTCTTAATGTCTGTGAACCCAGGTTTTGGGGGGCAAGCTTTTAAGCCCGAGGTTTTAGATAAAATCCGTGCTGCGCGATTGATGATAGATGCACATAATAAGCAGGGTGATGGTGCTGTTCGTTTATGTGTGGATGGCGGTATTCACGCAGGCAATATCAAAAGCATTCGTGACGCGGGCGCCGATACCTTTGTGGTAGGGTCTGCGCTTTTTGGATCGAAGGATTATGCACAAACGCTGAAGGATTTAAGGGGCGTACCCCTACTCGCGCCCTCACCCCCGACCGCTAAAGCGGTCGACCCCTCTCCCGCAAAGCGGGAGTAGGGGAACGCTCCGATACTTGCCGTATTTCAAATAAAGTTTTTTTGAAGTTGAACAACGATTATGGTTAGCTCTAAAAGGACATCGATTTTGTCAGTATAAATTTCGTCGACAAGTGATACTGGGTCCTTATATTTTTTAGTGTTACGATTTTGGAACTATGAAGTTTTAGAGAACTGGTCCGGTGTTTTACATAAAATTTATCTAGTATTACAATCCCTATCAATGACTAAAGTGGTAAATATCGGAGTGTTCCCCTCGCCCCGCTTTGCGGGGGAGGGGTCGACCGCTTTAGCGGTCGGGGGTGAGGGCAAAAAAGGGCGGCGATCAGTTACAAATCAGGTTCTAAGGGATCTGCTTCTTATCCTTAAAATAATTCAGAAGCTTTAACAACACCTTACTATGCACCCTCTGCCCCGATAGATGCAGTTGCCAAATCGCTACATCGGGAAAAGTAAAATAGAGCTGTAATAATTTAAGGGTGTTCGTATCATTGCTTTTTTCAGATTCTATGCGCTGTAAAGTCACTAAAGGAATATCGAAAGCAGCGGCCAAATCATGCTGTGTTAGGTCTAAAGTTTCGCGTAATGTTATAATGTCCTTTGCAGAAAAATCAGCTTTGTATACCGGCTCGAAGATAAACGTAGAAGGGCCTCGTTTACCAATCGTTCCAAGCAAAATAATAGGGTTTTTCTCATGGAGATCGATACCTTCCGATGCGCAATAGTCCTTATAAGCAGGATTAGCCCGTTCGGGTATTCTATCCAGAAATTCAAGAAATAATTTTCCTGGAGGGGAATGATGAACGGTTTTAAAAAGGGGTAGTTTGGGTCCTAAAGGGATAGCATTTTTCGCATTCACATAATTTTTTTCATAGCGTAGTGTGTAAACATTATTTTCTTTATCATAGTTCAATGTGCCAACATAAATTCTACGTTTCTTTAATTCATGAAAAATCTGTAATGCATGCGGATCTTTCTTAGGATAAGAGGCCATGGTTTAACTCCTGATAGCGTTTATGAATCATTTTTTTTAAGGCTGCTTTCATGGGCGCCCCACAGAAGCTTTTTTCTATGAAACATTCTATATGCGCTATGCTAATACTTTTGTAAAAAAGTACAATGTCCTCTGTGTGTCCCAATTTTTTAAATTCTAAGACATAATCTTTCATGGTCGGATCTTCAACAGCTGAAGTGCTAATCTTACCTTTAGGGTTAAAATCTGCTTGAAGCATCGAGTCCGATTCCAAGCTCAAATAAGATACATTGTCATAAATGGGCGAAAGTTCCATCGTATGCGATGTTGATAGAAAAGCAAGGTTTCTTCCATGGCGATCGTGGTTGCCAATCAATGCATCGAAAAGGATTGTTTTAATAAACGTTGTAATATCATGCGGTTGTTTTGAGTGTTGGTTAATGATAGCCATAAGATCTTCGCAGTTATGTTGGGTCCGATCTCTAAAATGGGCAAAGTGTTTTAAATCCATCGGTATCGTTTTTTGTACGAAATTTTCTGTTAGAAAAACAAGTTCACCTTCGAAAGAAATAATATAGAACTTTGCAACAGGTATCCTTAGTGCAGAAGCTATTTGATTACAGAGATACTCCACGGCTGGTAGCTCAGGTGCTTCAGGTTGGCGCATTTTAAAGATAAAAGAACGATCCTCTAAAAGCGCTGAATATTTTTTAAAGGTTCCCTGAAAAAAACTGCTATTTTTGGGCGTGAGATCTGCGCTATCGTCTAACAGGCTGGGCATTCTTTCCAAGTCTGTAAATCTTGCTGTGGGAGGTACTTTAAACCAGCTGGCAAAGCAGGCATCGTGCATACCATAGCACCCCTCTGTGGCTAAAGGCTTTAGGCATCGTAGGCAACGCATGCTAACTCTCCATTTTAATATCTATAGACGTTATGATAATCGCAATATTTATAGATGTCAATGCATGAGTGATATCCATAGATATCTATGAATGGCCCTGTCCCCACTTTCGTTGGGATCCAGTCCCAAAAGAAGCCTGATTGCATACTGGATTCCCGTTTTCACGGGAATAACGATAGCTACAGCAGGTGGGCATAGCGATGCTTGGGTGGATAGTGACAGCTTTAGCGGTCGGGGGTGAGGGCGCGAGTAGGGGTACGCCCCATTCAGGGCCGGGGGGTGTTTGCCCTGTAGGGGCCGGTCTCTGTGCCGGCCCTGGATCCAGTGTTATGATAATATCCTCCTTCCATGGAATTATCGTTTAAGCCCTAAGGGAGTTTTTCTTGTCTATTTTGCAACACTGCTTACCCCATCATGCCATCAGTATTTTTGCAGGATGGCTTGCTAACAGTACCATTCCATGGCTTAAGAATTTTCTCATTCGCTATTTTCTATGGCGTTATACCGTGAATATGACAGAGGCCGAACAGCCCGATCCTTTTGCCTATCCCAGCTACAATGCTTTTTTTACCCGAACCCTCAAAGCCGAAGCTCGACCCCTGGCGCAGGGTGTGCACGATGTCATTAGCCCGGTGGATGGTTATGTGGGTGAATTCGGGCCCATACACAATGCCCAACTCATTCAAGCCAAAGGCCAAACCTTTACGGTGGATGAATTACTGGGTGTGCCGAGTAATCTCGCCGGTTTTGCCGACAGCGCAGCAGCTTCTTTGTTAGATAAAGCTGCGCGTCGTAAAGAGACCCATTGTTATGACGGTTGGCACAGGCAGGATCAGGAAACCGTCATACAGCAAGCAGCTCGTTTTAAACAGGGTTCTTTTATCACGCTGTATTTAGCGCCCCATAATTATCATCGCGTTCATATGCCTTTTGAGGGTCATTTATCGCAGATGATTTATATTCCAGGGCGTTTATTTTCGGTCGATTTCAAAACCTGTGCTACGGTACCACGCTTGTTTGCACGCAATGAACGTGTGGTCGCACTCTTTGAAACGGCGGTGGGCCAGATGGCTGTTATTTTTGTAGGCGCGATGATCGTGGGTAGTATTGAAACCGTATGGGCAGGAACGGTGGGTCGATCGCCTGTGGCAGAGGGCCCACAGTATTGGTCCCATAGTTCCAGTGTTTATTTTAAAAAGGGTGAAGAATTAGGTTTATTTAGGCTAGGTTCCACCGTGATCGTGCTGTTCGAACATCAGACCCTTGCCTTTGAAGCGATGCTGGGGCCCACGCATCCCTTGTGCATGGGGCAAAAGATCGCAACCCTAAAGCCTTTATAAATCCAGGTCTACACCCTTGCAATACCAAAACTGAAAGTCTCAGATAGATCCTGCAATCCCTCTTTCAGCAACAGTAAGCGATCAATCCCCAAAGCAATGCCCGCACAGGCTGGCAACCCTGCTTCAAGGGCTGCAAGTACATGCTGATCAATCGGAATAGCCGGTAGACCGGTTTTCGCACGTTGCACACAATCAGCCTCAAAGCGTTGGCGTTGCAGCTGTGCATCACGTAATTCATGATAACCATTGGCTAATTCGATACCTCGCACATACACTTCCACACGCTCTGCCACCCATACACCCTCTTCACGCTGGCGCAATGTAGCAAGCGCTGCTTTAGAAGCAGGGTAATCGTCAATAAACACGGGTCTATCAAAACCCAGTGTGGGTTCAATACAATGTGTCATCAAAATATCCAGCCAGGCATCCACATCCAGATCCTGTGCGGCAAGGGCGCTTAGTTGTATGCCATGCGCTGCTGCGCAGGCTGCTAGGGCTTGCACAGTGGTGTGGTGTGGATCAAGGCCAAGCACCTCTCTAAAAAGGGTTTCATACGATAGTCTGCGCGCTTTGGGTGTGCCTAAAATCAATGTTAATAAATCGTCTACTTCATCCATTAAAGCCTGAAGATCAAAACCCACCCGATACCATTCTAACAAAGTAAACTCTGGATTATGTAAGCGTCCCGATTCTTCGCCTCGAAAAGCTTTGGCGATTTGATAGATAGAACCATAGCCGGCGGCCAGTAGTCGTTTCATCGCGTATTCGGGTGAGGTTTGCAAATAATAGGGATTGCGGTGTACGGTTGCAGAAGATGGATACAACACTGCAATAGGATGAAGTGCAATATCGGTCGCAGCGCTGCTGCACATCAGCGGTGTATCCACTTCTAAAACGTTTCGTGCTGCAAAAAAAGCGCGGATTTGGCATAGCACTGTGGCACGCGTTTGTAGTTGTGCAAGGCTTGCGCTCGGTTTCCAAAGGGGTGTGGGATGGGACATGCTTTAGTCTTTGGCCCGGGAAACATAGTCTCCCGTACGGGTATCCACTTTAATAAGCTCGCCTATCTGTACAAACAGCGGCACGCGCACCACCGCACCGGTTTCAAGGGTTGCAGGCTTACCACCGCCACCGGAGGTATCGCCCTTTAAACCCGGATCGGTCTCGGTAATTTTCAAGACCACAAAATTGGGAGGGGTCACGGTGATAGGCGCATCATTCCACAGCATTACATTGCAAAGCGCTTGTTCTTTCAGCCAAAGGGCTGCTTCTCCAATAACCCCTTTGTCTAATTCGTATTGTTCACTGGTCTCGACCACCATAAAGTGCCATCGTTCACCATCGTGGTACAGATACTGCATGGGTTGTTCCACGACATCGGCTGCCTCGAGGGTCTCGCCAGACTTCATGGTTCTTTCAATCACACGGCCATTTTTTAAATGCCGAAATTTTACCCGGCTAAAGGCTTGTCCCTTACCCGGTTTGACAAATTCGTTCTCTAAAATGACATAGGGATCGCCGTCCATCATCACTTTAAGGCCGCTTTTAAACTCATTGGTGCTATAGGATGCCATGGCGCCCATCATAGCCCAGGCATCCCTCCTAATACAACCATAGACCTCTGTCTGGGGGGGGGCGGGCAACCCGGCATTTTGCACTATACTCAGGGGTATGGACATTACAACCGGGCCCTTAGGTCTTAGCATTCCTGTTCAAAAACCTAACGCTGTTAGCACAGTGAAGTTCACGCCATCCGATATTCTGAACTGGCGTAATGCCCTGGAAATAGCCGATCTGTCTGTAACGACCAAAAAGCTTTACCAGGTACTGCGCGAGGGTAGCGGGGCATCCACGGGCCCCAAAGACCGGTTAGAGATTTTGGAGCTTTTGCGTCCTACGGTACAGTTTATCTGTCAATCCTTAAGTAAACACTATACGAATCAATCCCATGCCCTAAAGCAGGAACAATTTGTCATTGCTAATCTCTCGCAGACCTTGCAGATGGAGATGGCGTATGGCTATAAAACGATAATCGAGCAAACGGCGGCCAGTGGTGCTAGCGCCGATCTCAAAGCAAGCCTTTTACCCATCGCTATTCAGCGGGTATTCTATTATTTCTCGCAGATCTTGCTGCGTAGCTACAAAATTTACTCCAAGCCCCCCAGCGATCTATGGCGTGAACTCCATCTCATTTACAAATATGTGCGCGATAACCTACCCACCCGAGAAGATCTCATCGACGAATATAAACGTATCTTGCTATTTGCAGGCGCTTATCCAACTAAGTTGCGTCAAAATGAACAGGAAGCCCTTTATAGAGGCACCGAGACCTGGGCATCGATGGCGACCTTAGGTAAGAAGCTCCCCAATACCACAGGTACGGGTTATTTGATTGTGGATACAGAGGCCGATCAGCCACCCCATCATCCGTCTAGGGGGCAGATAGCCTTCTCGGATAACAGTGAAGTTTTGTATGTGCTTGCGATTGCCAACCGTTTAAAAAATCTACTCCCGCTCGTAGAGCCCAATGAACTGCAATCGAGAATGTCGCACTATAACCAAGCCGAGTATGCGATCCCCGCCACTGTCTTAAGAAATTTAGTAAAAATATGGGGTATGCCAAGTCCGCGTATTCAAGAACGTGCACCCCAAGATCAATCTGCACAGATCTGTATTGGGCTTCGATCCACCCATTTTCATGTGAATCATGCACAGGTTTTTCAGATGCCTAAGGCAGAGCCTAGCACAGAAGAAACATCCGCACCGAGTACCGGAACACCTTGGGTGGCAGAACTCAAGAAGACCGATGAATTAGGGACGCATATCGATTTTTCTGCGGTTAGCAGCGCTGTTCCCGTGGATAGCCCCGATCTCTATACCTTCTATCCTTGTACGATTGTCAATGAAACCCCGACGGGTTATTCCCTTGTGTTAGGGGGTGCAATTTTTTCGGTACTACAGGCTGGCGAAGTATTAGGGCTTACAAGAGCCGATCAAGCACCCGATATGATCGAGATCTGTGGTGTGCGTTGGCTGCAATATGAATCAGATGTTTTACGTTTGGGGGTAGAGCGTTTATCCAGTGTTACCAAAGCCTGTGCCGTACAGTTAATCAAGAGTCAAAAAGCAGTGGGCGATTATGTGCGTTGTTTATTGTTAGAATCGAGTCTCTTAGTACCCACCTTGCCCTTTAAAAAGGGCGATCATGTGAATCTGCTGGAAAGCGAGCTTGAAAAACCAAAAGAATATCTTTTGAGTGAATTAGTCGATGCCACGGGGGGGTACAAACGCTTTCAGTTTATTCATAAAAAAACGGTCTTAGATAATGTCCCGATCAATAAGGTTGAAGCACCTAAACCGCCAAGCAATCCCGTGCAAGCCACGCCACCCGCATCAAGTAACACAGACAAAAAAGATCCTTTCGACGATATTTGGTCTCATCTTTAAAAAAGTTAGTTATTTGGCATTGTTTAACTTTCCGACGAAAACCCGTATGATGCCTAGGGTATTTATCGGATGGAGCCATGCATGAAAGCCAAAGACCCCAAGCATTTAATTTGGATCGATTTAGAAATGACGGGTCTTAATCCCGATCACGATCGGATCCTAGAAATAGCCACCGTTCTTACCGATAAAGCTTTAAACATTGTGGCAGAAGGTCCGG
>CAMCTX010000014.1 GCA_945878715.1 Legionella genomosp. 1
GTCAATAATGCACTTCGCCGAACGCTCACCAAAAAACCGCTAGTGCTAGTATAAGAGTATCTTGCATAATCGCGCTCTCGTTGATGATACGCTTCAGGGGTTTCCCCTTCAAAAGGTGGGTGATCTCGGTCATAGTCTTCCATTACAGTCCTAAGATGATTCATGTCGGTGTCGTCTAATCCCCTCAAGGAACCACTTAAGTCGAGGCTTTGTAAGTTTTTCAAACTTCCAAGCGCATTACAGAAATGATGCCCCTTTTCTAGACCAAAGGTCCAAATCGCAGTGTAGGATAAATCAAGATCTTGTAATTGCTGTAACTCTGAAATCGTTCGAAATAACAGGTTAAAATTAGTTTCATACCTATCAGGAGGAGCAGGAGGAGCAGGAGGTTGGCTGTTGTTGCCAAGGAAACCTAATTTAAGGGTTTTTAAATGTGGTAAGTCTGAAAGTGCCTTACATAAATCCTCGACATGAGCAGTATCTAACCACAACAGGTGGTTAGAACCTAGATCCAGAGTTTCTAATTTTTGCAAACCTGAAAGCGCTAGACAAAAGGGAGCAAACAAAAAAGCATTATTGGCCCTGTGATAAAAAGTAGTATTAAAATCAAGACATTTTAAATTAGGCATATTTCCAACTGTTTTACACAAAAGATCAGCATCAGCGGCGTTGAGCGTAAAAAGACTATTCCTGCCCAAACGAAGGGTGTGCAGCTGTTTAAGCTGTGAAAGTGCTTCACATAAACGTGTAAGACTACGATTACCCAAGTTATACAAACTAGTCTGGGTCAAATCAAGACTTTCTAAATTTTGCAAACTTTGAAGCTGATTACAGAAAGTATCAAAATCAAGAGCCTCCAGCTGCGAAAGGTTATTTTGACTTAAATCAAGGTTTGTCAGCGGACCTTGCTCTTGAGTTAGAAAGTCATCTAAAGTCTGTCTTGGCATGGGAATCTCGACTCTTATAGTTATAGAGGATTATAGTATAGGCAGGCATAGTGGAGTTGGCAACCTTAATATAGTGAAAACCCGAAAAATAATCGATACAACATTTGCGCTAGATTCGTGGCAGCGGCAAGAGATTGTGCCGTATGGTAATCCCCCTCGTATAATAATTAGTGCATCCTAAAATAAGCTCTTTTTTGGCAATTAATCCAAAAATTTCCCCATTATAGAATAAAGGCCATATCCACCAAACATCTTGCGTGCTTTTATGGTATATAAAGGGCTTAATATATCCATGACATAGTCTAAGAATGCATCGCTGGATATTCTTGCATTCATAAATGTTTCTTTATCGCTTTCATTTTTTTTTCAGGATGTTATCAGGTATTTACTACACTTCTTTATCATGCACCACTCTGTGAGTATTCAGGTTATTAAAGCATTCAACAAGTAATTTTTCCAAGAGAGACTTATTATTTTCAGTCATTGTGGAGGTCATGCTTGTCTCAACTTTGCTAATCATTTTATGAGCTTTCTGAACGAGCTTAAAGCCTTTTTTTGTTAATTCAGTGCAAAGGATCCTACCGTGCTGCGGATCGCGTTTTCGTTTAACCAAGTTATTTTTTTCTAAGTTTGAAACAATACCATGCATGGTTTGTGCTGTGATAAATGAAGCACGGGCTAAGGTTGCATTAGAAATACCGGGTCTTAATTCTAATTGCGCCAGAACAGCATATTGGGGTGTGGTAAGATCTAAAGACCTTAGCGCCTCATCCATATGAAGGCGCAACATATGCTGGGTCTTTTTTAGTTTACAGCCTAACAATCCCGTAACATTTATATCCTTAGGTGTTGACATGTCAGGGTCCTTATATTATATTGCTAATAGGCTTATAATATAACGGAGGTTCACTATGAATACAACGACCGACATAGATGAGTCCATCATGGCCCTATCCATTAAGCCCAACCTTCAGCTTATCTATGTATCGGATATTGAACGTTCAACAGCCTTTTACAAGACACTTTTCAATGCTGAGCCGCTGTTTACAAGTCCTCGCTATGTGGCGTTTTCTGCGGGCGGTGAAGCAATGTTTGCACTATGGACGGGTGGGACAACGCCAGATATTGCAGCGCCACGATTCTCAGAGATCGGCATTATGTTGCCATCCAACGAAGATGTCGATAGCCTCTTTGAGGTATGGCGCAAGAACCCAAACATCCAGATCGTGCAGGAACCCAGAACTGAAGTCTTTGGTCGTACCTTTCTTGTTGCAGATCCGGATGGTCATATTATTCGGGTATGCCCCCTAGATTAGTGCGTGAGCACGCAGGTAGGCTCTATAGTATGATGAGGGCATGAATCTCCTGACAACATTTTTTCTCAGTTTCAGTCATTGGGTCATTATTGCCCCCTTGATTATCTTGGGATATTGCTTGATCAGCAGGCGTATTTTTTGCCACGCACTATGCTTGCTAGCACTCGGTATCCTGTTAAATATCATTTTGAAAAACATTTTTCAAATACCACTATCACCCGCACTAGGCAAGGAAGGATTTGCCTTCCCCAGTGGGCATATGCAGGTTGCAACGGTTCTTTATGGATGGCTGGCGTTTAATATAAAAAATATATGGGTTCGGTTATCTATCGTTATCATACTATTGGGTGTGGGATTTTCTTTGGTGCATGCAGGTTATCATAATTATTACGATGTTTTTGGCGGGGTGTTTTTTGGAGCACTTTTAATAGGGCTATATTATGTGTCTGTCAAAAAGTATCAATTTAGCCGGGTGACAGCGTTTTTGAACAATTCGTCCAAAGATTGACAGTGTAACAGCCGGATTGCCCATTTTAAGATAGTTGCTGTGTCTGCTTGTTCAATTTGCTCTTGGTAGTGTCTAGGTATCGCACCAAATTTTTGTTCTAAGAGATGCACTAAAACAAAGCTTTCACCATATTTAAAGCCCTGTTCTATCCCTCTTTTTAGACCTATTCTTTCAGCAGTCGTAACATATTCCACAGCCAGCTCCTTTTCTAATGCTTCAACATATTGGTGGTAGTTTAGCTCTAATTCCAGGGGTAAAGCTATAACCCAGTCAATAAAGGTATACAGTGACAAGATATCTGCTCGTAACCATCCTTTTTGGTACAAAAGCCGAGTGACAGCAGTCTTAGTTGCTAAGCGAGCGCTTATTTTTTGGTTGGCTACTAACTGTGCCAGCAGAACCACAGCAAAGGGATTGGTAGAATGCTCTAATTCTGTCACTCGGGTTTGGTAATCCGTTACTTTGATAATCGGAAAACCCATTTCAAGCCAGGAATCCCATAGATCTTCTCTATAAACTTGAGGTCTCCAAGCAGGGTTAGTGTCGATCAAAATAGCTATACTTGCAATGGGTTTATTGTATAAATCCTTGAGCCTATAGCGGTATCGCAACATTCGTTCTGTAAAATCAGCATTGGCAGTTCGTTGGATTTCTAGGTGCAAAATAAGATAGGTCGTCTCCCTATTTTTACAGTGTATTTCTACAAGCTTATCTACAGTTCTATCGCCAATGACGGTATCTTTATTGATTTTCAAAAGCTCTTTGTCGAGCATCTTATAACCCTTAGACCAGTCAACCTCAGAGTAGTACTTGGGCCAACATAGTTCCATAAAATCCTTAAAATAACGATCGAGAATTTTTTTCCAGGGTGAGTCAAAGGTCTCCTTCTGAGTGGGTTTTTTCTTCATGACGATTTTTCTATCTGCTACTTGCATACGATGAACTTCCATAGGACACTGTGTAGCAAGAAAGGTAACAATATTTGAGTGAGAGGCCTATCCGTTTTTTAACGGAGTAATGCGGAGAGGATATGAACACGGAAAAGATATCGATAGTCTACACAACCATTGCAACACTGAAAGAAGCAGAAACATTAGCCGAACAAGCGATCTCAGAAAAATACGCAGCCTGTGTGAATATTATCCCTGGTGCCGTCTCAGTCTACGAATGGGAAGGGAAGCTTGAAAAAAGCCAAGAATGTCTGTTGCTTTTTAAAACAACGAATGCTAAAGCTAAAGAGCTTAAGCAATGGATTCTAGAAAAACATCCCTATTCAGTGCCAGCCATACTCTGTGGCTCTATAGACACTTCCTCTGATTTTCATGCTTATGTGCAATCAAAGGTCTTGTGATACGATAAGCTTATTTATCCTTATTAAAGCCGAAGCTTGCAGGAGATTTTATGGTTCCGATTAATTGGTCAGCCGAAATATTAGACACTCTTATAAGCTTGGCAGGTAAATATGGCCGATGGCTCAGTGCACGGGGAAAAAGATTCTGTTTCGTTGTATGGTCACTTTGCACGCTCTATTGGGCAGTTAGGGATTTTAAGTTGGGTTTATATTCACAGGCTTTCTTTTGTATATTTTCTGTGGCACTCAATATCTATGGTTATTCGAATTGGAAGAAAAAGGGCTTTGGTTAAAAGACAGTTTTTTAGCTTTGTGCGATCCAGCTATCAATTAATGCTCTAGCAATGCTTGAATGCGATGGGAGCTTTGGTAAACGGTGAATATTAAACCATTGTGCATCTTCTATTTCTTCAGGATCAATTGTTAGATCACCGCTCAAATAGTTTGCTGTAAAGGCGATCATAAAACTATCAGGGAAGGGCCAGGGTTGGGTTCCAAAGTATTTTAAATCGGATATCTCCAAACCTACTTCTTCTCGCACTTCTCTATGAACAGCCTTTTCGGCAGTCTCTCCCAGATCGATAAAGCCTGCAAGGGCACTGTACATATCGGTTTCAAAATGCCGCGATCGGGCCAGTAAAATCTCATGGTCGCGCTGAATGAGTACCATAATAGCAGGCGAAAAATGAGGGAAAAAGGAAAGGCTACAGGTCGCACACTTTTTTTCAGTTTTGTTCACTATTTTTTGAGCTTTCGCACCGCATTGGCTGCAATACTGAAGCTTGGTATCCCAGCTTAAGCAATGGATGGCACGTAGTATAAGTGGCTGTATGGGTTTCTGATAGCATTGATATAAAAAATCTTTTGCAGGGTATATAAGAAATCCCTGTTTGAGCAGTTGTTCTGCTGTGAAGCTGTTGTAGCACTTCGCAACCAGGGTATTATTGTCCAAATAGGCCGAGGTGAGCCCCAATCCCAATTGCGTAACGGTGGCAGCAAAAGGTACAAGGGGGGAAAATGTCTTTGCATCCACTACGATACCTTGATCGGTAAACAACACTGCAGAATAGTTCGCATACTGTTCTAAAAGGGATATTTCAAGTGCTTGCATAATGTTCAGTGTTGCATGGTAGGGCATTTTTTACAATTAGAAAGTTTTCTATCTAAAAAATGGCATTTTATCGCTGCATCGCTCGGCGTAGTGCTTTCAATGGCATCACCTAATAACGTATGATTGCTTCAATATTCCACCCTGGATTCCCGTAGGATTTTTGAATGCCAACCCTCAGTGTCATCATTATTACCAAAAACGAGGCGCATCGTATTGAGCGTTGTTTAGAATCGGTGGCTTGGGCCGATGAAATCATTGTTTTAGACTCCGGTAGTACCGATGGTACAGCTGATGTGTGCCGTCACTATTCCCCTAAGGTAAAAGTCTGGGAAACGGATTGGCCAGGGTATGGGGTTCAGAAGCAGCGTGCTTTAGAAAAAGCGACCAAGGATTGGGTCTTGTCCGTAGATGCCGATGAGCAGGTTACACCAGCTTTAGGCGAAGAACTAAGGACTTTGCTCTTAGAGCCATTGGGTCCAACAACCTATAGTGGTTTTCATATTAAGCGCCGTACAAAATATGGCGATTGTCTTTTGCGATTTGGTGCGGGATTTCGCGAATACCGTTTAGTCTTGTTTAGACGTGACAAAGGCCATGTGCTTCCTTTAGCCGTCCATGAAAGAATTGAGGTACAGGGTCCCATAGGCCGTTTAAAAGGATATATTCTGCATGAGTCTTTTCCAAACCTTCATGCGGTCTTAATCAAGATGAACGATTATTCCACATTGAGCGCAGCGCAAAAAAAAGCCAAAGGGCAACAGGGTGGCGTGTTCAAGGGCATTACACATGGATTATTTAGTTTTATCAAAACCTATATTTTAAAGTTGGGTTTTTTAGACGGAAAGCCTGGTTTTATCATGGCTGTGTCCACGGCTGAAGGTAGTTATTATCGTTATCTGAAGATGATGGAATTATAAAAATGAATAAAAACATACATGTTTTAAGTCGCGCTGTGATTATAGATCAAGATCACATCTTGCTTTGCAAAACCCTTGATTTGGCACAAGGTTTCTATTTTCTGCCCGGTGGTCATGTAGAGCATGGCGAAAGTGCAGAGTCTGCGGTACTTCGCGAGCTTTTCGAGGAAAGTGGGGCGCTATGCAGCATTAAACGATTCTTAGGTTGTCTGGAATATAGTTTTGAGCCAGGCCATAGTAGCATTTGTCATAATCATGAATATAATTTTATTTTCGAGGTTGTGTCTGATACTTTAAAAATAGCTAACGATATTCCACAGCTCGAAGATCATATTAAACTGGTGTGGATACCCATGCTAAAGCTTAGCGACATCGATTTTAGGGCCGAACCCTTAAGATTACTGGTGCCAAAATGGTTGGCACGTTCTGAGAACTATGCCTTTCAAAGTGTGATGCCATGAGAAAATACTGAAAACTAAGGTGCGAAAAAAATGACTATAAAAAATGTTGTGTTTGATGTGGGCAATGTTCTGGTACGATGGGATCCGCATGCGGTTATTCAATCAGTGTTTCCAGAGTACGACCCAGTAGAATTTTATGCAGCCATGCGGACCATTTGGCTTGATTTGAATGCGGGGAAATGTAGTGAAGCACAAGCCATTGAACGCTATCAGAATCAATTTGGCATTAGCGCCGAAAAAATGGAACAGTTAATGCTTGAATTGAAACAACACCAAACACCAATACCCGGCAGTTTGGCTTTGTTGAAAAAACTAAAGGGTATGGATATTGATCTTTATTCTATTACGGATAATGTGAAAGAATTTATAGACTATCATCGTGTTCATTCGGAATTTTTAGGTTATTTCAAAGGGATTGTGGTATCGGCAGAGGTTGGCATTTTAAAACCCAACAAGGCCATTTATGAACATTTATTAAAACAATATCATTTAGATCCCTCCGAATGTGTTTTTATAGACGATTTGCTAGTGAATGTTGCCGGCGCCTTAGCTGTAGGCATGTATGCCTTTCAATTTACCGATACAAAAGCTTGTGAAGAAAAATTAATAGAACTAGGGATCCCCTTGTAAGGGTGGGGTGAGAACAGTATTATCAGTGTTTTACCACTTAAGGCTTTCCAAAACCCAGTTGGGTGAATAATCATAGTCTTTCAGTAGCGCCTCGGTATGCTGGGGTTTGATATTATCTTTTAGTAGCGCGCTTGCATTGCCCGAGAGTACCAGGGCCGATCCAATACCTGCGCCAATAGCACCTGCAACATCGGTATCCATGGTATCCCCAATCATTAAAATTCTTTTGAGATCCTGAATACCTTGTGCTGCAACATTTTTCATGGCAACTTCATAGATGGCCGGATGGGGTTTACCATAATAGATAACCTTTCCGCCCTTACTTTCGTAGCGTTCTGCAAAAAACCCCGCACAATAACGGTTATAAGGACCATTCACAACGATTTTATCGGGATTCGCACAAACAAGTGGTAGCTTGCGTGCTAGCGCTTTTTCAAAGATAGCATCGTATGCTGTAACATCCTCTCCTTCATCCATATACAGGGTCAGTAAGAGTTTGTCGGCCTCTTCGATATCATCGACCAGGTCAACATGAATCTCATGTAAAATATCGGCATTACGATGTGCGCCTAAATGATAATATTTTTTATGTACAATGCCAGGAATAGTTCTTTTTTCCTGTAGATAATTTCGCACCAGATCCCCTGAAGTTAAAATCATTTCGGGCTCGAGATTTACCTTATAGTCTTTTAATCGTTCGTAAACAGTGTTCCAGGGTCGTGGGGTATTAGACATAAAAGTAACGTTTTTGTTGGAAGCAATCATGTGATTAAGACAGTCGACCGTGCCAGGATAGGGACTAATGCCATCATGGACTACGCCCCATAGATCGATGATAAAGGCATCGTATTGAGGGAAAATGGGTTCTAAACCGGGGAGATATTCGGCTTGTATTTTGTTTTGGACTTCCATTATTTATTCCGATGTATTTTTTTTCTATCTACAGAGTGAAAGCCTTTTGTTGATGCTCTTGGCTTTTATCACCATCATCATGATGGGTTATTTGATTATCTTTTTGCGAGGCTTGCCAGCCAAAAGTCAGTGATAGATCTGGATTTTGCGTGCTAATTTTTTCTTCTAGAACAAGCAGCAAAGCAGGATATTCCTGAAACTTCTCAATCAAGTTTGATTTTTGCTCTGGATATTTATCTAGATATTTAAGAAGGAAGGGTCGTAGTATCGCGATATAAACATGATGATCTTTATCAGGCGAATCCTGAAGGGTCTTTGCTATAATTTCCGGAAATTTTTCTGGAACAACCTGCAAGGATGCTTCAATGAGTGATTCCAGGGCCAGTTGTGGTCCGTGTGCAGAAGCTGCCTTATTTAGTGAGTCTATAAAATTATCATCATTCGTATTTAACATTTGCTTTCTCCTTAATTAATGTGATCCTCTGTATTCTTAATCTCTTCCCATAAGCCCAGCTTAAACGCTAAAGATTTCCCCTCTAAAGAAGATAAGCCTCGTTCCTTGGCAAGTTTTATCAGATTATTAAATCTTTTGTCAAATTTCGCACAAACCTTTTCTAAGGTTTCTTCCACATCAAACCCCATGAAATCACACAAGCTAATAGCGGTATGTAAGAGATCACCAATCTCTTCTTGTACCCGGTGTGCAGGCTCATGGTTTTCAATAGCTTCTCGTATTTCTTCGCACTCACTGATGGCCTGATCGATGAGTCTGCCACTATGAGCCCATTCAAAGCCAAAGGCCTTTGCCTCTTGTCGTGCAACCAGTAATTTCTCAAGTGTCTTTCTCATGGTGTGCTCGCTCTGCATTGTTTGCCAATATAAAGTTGTACAGCTAAGCATTTTAACACACCTTCTTTAAGCTATCTAGACATATACCTTAAAATTATGCTAATAAAGGAGCTATATATGCGTGCACTATCACCTACGGACTCTGAACAAACAAACACGCTCAGTGGCGTGTGGATGCTTTTTGCCTTGTGCATGGCGCTTGTCTTAAGCAATACCACCGAGTGGTATGCCGATTGGCTCCATGTACCTCTAGTATGGGATACGCCTTTTTTC
Organism: Legionella genomosp. 1; assembly: GCA_945878715.1. Classification (GTDB taxonomy): domain Bacteria; phylum Pseudomonadota; class Gammaproteobacteria; order UBA6186; family Azoamicaceae; genus CADEGZ01. Next base: position 9,276 of record CAMCTX010000014.1, read on the forward strand.
ACACTAAACATTTCCCTAACCGCTTTTGTAAAAGATTGCCTGATGGTTTTTTTCTTTGCGCAGATAGGTATGGAATTGCGATTGCAATATGAAGAAGGATTTTTAGCCGATAGACGACAGATCTTATTACCACTCATGGCCGCCCTCGGTGGTATGGTGGTGCCGGCTATTATTTATGGTCTGATCAATCTTCATCATCCTGAGAACATGATAGGTTTTGCTATTCCTTGCGCCACCGATATTGCCTTTGCGCTTTGCCTATGGAATATCATTAGGCACAGTTTGCCTCCTTCACTCAGAGTCTTTTTATTATCCATCGCTATTTTTGATGATTTGGGCGCGATGCTGATGATTGCTATTTTCTATAACAGTCATTTTAATGGGTTATGGTTACTGATTGGATTTACAATAGTGGGGCTGATTGTATTTTTAAGCAGAAGAAAGATATCCAATACTTGGATATATATTTTGGTGGGTGCTTCTCTGTGTTTCTGTTTTTATAAGGCAGGTTTGCATACAACCTTGGCAGGTTTTATGGTAGGTGCATTATTACCTTTAAGGGGTTCATTTGGAGAGTCTTATCTGAAAACCTTGATGCATAAGCTGGAACCCTGGGTACAATGGTTGGTACTGCCGCTCTTTGCTTTTGTATCGAGTGGGATATCTCTGGGTGCCTTGCAGCTTAGCGACTGGCATCATCCGATTTTCTTAGGCGTTTTTCTAGGCCTTTTCTTAGGGAAACAACTGGGTATTACCGGTGTATCTTATGCTATGCTGCGTTTGAAGTGGGCCGCCTTACCACCACAAAGTTCTATAGCGCAAGTCTATGCCGTTTCCATTTTTGCAGGCATTGGTTTTACCATGAGTTTATTTATAGGGATGTTGGCTTTCGAGCAGGATCAGCAACAAAATCTGGTGAAAATGGGTGTAATAGCCGGTTCCCTAGCGTGTGTATTATTACTCAGATGCTTGCTAAAACCTGAAAAAACCCTCACCCGGCGCTTAGGCGCCACCCTCTCCCGCCTAGCGGGAGAAGGTAAAAACTTCATCAGGCGTTCTTAATATGCTAAGCATAGGACTCATGAGTGGTACTTCCATGGATGGCATCGATGCGGCACTTCTAGAAACCGATGGTGCTGCCAAGATGAAGCTGCTTGGCCATGGTCATCTTGCCTATGAGCTGCCTTTTATAAGACTGTTGAAAACCGCTGAATGGGCTATTCGACACGCAAAAGGCGATTTAGTGCAGGCAGAATCTATCTATGCAGAGACCATACCAGCGTATTTGAAAAATGCGCTGATGATGAGCGATTCAGAAATACAGACTTGTATACAATCGATGAAAGATTATTTATCTGCTGAAGGCTGCATAGATTTTTGCGTAGAAGCTGTTATTAAGCACTCGACTGATCTACATGCTAAAGCTGTGCAAAAGCTGTTAGAGAAAACAGGTTATAGTGCTACCGATATCGATGTAGTGGGTTATCATGGTCAGGCTATGTATCATCAACCGAATCAAAAAATATCCGTCATTGTGGGTGATGGTCAGGCGCTCGCCAATCACTTAAAAATAACGGTGGTGAATGATTTTCGTAGCGCTGATATTGCACTGGGTGGGCAAGGTGCGCCTTTTGCACCGCTCTATCATCAAGCTTTGCTTCTGCGTGATCTAATGCCCGCAGTGGTTGTTAATTGTGGGGGTATTGCCAATGTGACGGTGATTCGCAGTGCCGATCCACGCGATTTAATCGCCCTTGATACAGGTCCTGGCAATGTTTTAATCGATCAATTAGTGCGACAGCGCACAAAAGGCGAAGAGAATATGGATCGAGATGGGCGCTATGGTGCCAAGGGTAAGGTTCATCCAGCGGTTTTAAAGGTATTGTACGAAAAAGCTGTGTTGCAAGCGGGGCGCTCTTATTTGTTAAAGCCCGCTCCAAAATCCTTGGACAGTGGCGATCTGGAGTTGATCCCGGAATTAGCGGCTTTAAGTTTAATGGACGCTTGTGCAACCCTAGCGCAGTTTACAGCAGAAACGATTGTGCAGGGTGTAGAAGCATTGGGTATTAGCATGCCTTCTCATTGGATTTTAGCAGGGGGCGGTTGGAATAACCCTGTCATTTATAAGGCCCTAGCTGCTTGCTTGGCCAGACAATTAGGTCATGCTGCAACCATGCTGCATGCCGATGAAATTGGTTGGCATAGCCAATCCCTAGAAGCGCAAATGTTTGCTTATTATGCGGTGTGTTGCTTGCAGCACAAACCCATTAGTTTTCCGGGTACGACCGGTGTTGCAAGCCCCACCTGCGGTGGTGTCTGCTACATGCCCCAACAAACAACCGAGACCTTTTGTTAGTAAATTGGCCAATAAGTTTTTCCGAATGCCGAGGAGGGGCGTCGATTCCAGGGATGGTAAATCGTCGAATACAGGGATGTATGTCCCCGACTGGGATTCGGAAAAACTTATTTGGCGGAGTGCTGATATGTGTGGTGCGCCTGACAAGACATCCTATTCTTGCCAGACGCAAGGGATCCACATCCCCTGTGCTTCCTTGCGGTCGCACGATCCTTGTGCGCACCCTTCAGTCCATGCGCCAGCATACTTTGGCTAAGGCCAATGGTATAATGGTCAAAGGTTGGTTTTTTTGTAAGCTAAACGCCTGCAATCAGAGTGTCAGTTAACTTTTATAAAGTGCAAAGGGGACCCGCAGAGGATGAAGCCATCTGCCTTGAGACAAGACATCACGATCGATCGACAAACAGGTTTAATAGGCAATGCCCTTTATGTGCCTTCGCCTAATTGTGACGATCGGCCTTTGGACAGCGCCATTGATTTATTGGTGATACACAACATCAGTTTGCCACCCGGAGCATTTGGGGGGCCTTATATCGATGCCTTGTTTACGAATACCCTTGATCCGACCTTGCATCCTTATTTTGCAGAGATTGCCTCTGTAAGAGTTTCCAGCCATTGCCTGATTCGCCGCGAGGGGACCTTGGTACAATATGTACCCTTTCATAAGCGTGCTTGGCATGCGGGAAAATCGCATTTTATGGGACGCGAAGATTGTAACGATTATTCGATTGGGATTGAATTGGAAGGAACCGATACAGAGCCTTATACCGCAGAGCAGTATCGCGTGTTGTCTGAATTAATTCTTGTTTTACATACGGTGTATACCGACTTGTCGCCAGAGCGTATGGTAGGGCATAGTACCATTGCGCCTTCACGTAAGACCGATCCAGGGCCCGCCTTCGAATGGGCCACTTTGTTGGGGTTGATAAAAAACAATTCTGAAAGTATAGGGTAAAAGAATGAATCATCATGAAGATCACGTTAATGATAGCGATCCGATCGAGACTCAAGAGTGGTTAGACGCTTTAGAGTCATTGGTTGAATATGAAGGGAAAGTGCGCGCTACTTTTTTGTTGGAAAAACTCAAAGAAAAAGCGCAAACCTTAGGTTGTAGCGTAGATCTTTCTTTGCAGACGCCTTATCATAATACCCTTAGGCCCGAACAAGAACCGGTTTTTCCAGGCGATCTAAAAATTGAACAACGTATTCGTGCCTTTGTGCGTTGGAATGCAGCGGCGATGGTGGTACGTGCAGGCAAACAAGATCCCGATTTGGGTGGACATATTGGTACTTTCGCTTCGGCAGCTACGCTCTATGAAGTAGGCTTTAATCATTTTTGGCGCGCAGCAAACCCTCAGCAGAATGCGGATTTACTCTACATACAAGGGCACTCATCGCCCGGTATTTATGCCCGATCCTTTTTAGAGGGTGTGTTATCCGAAGCACAACTCGATCATTTTAGGCAAGAAGTAGAGGGCCAAGGGCTTTCTTCTTATCCACATCCTTGGTTAATGCCAAACTATTGGCAGTTTCCAACGGTATCTATGGGGCTTGGGCCTATACAGGCGATTTATCAGGCACGATTTATGCGTTATTTAGAGGCGCGTGGCTTGATCCCTGTGAGCGATCGAAAAGTTTGGTGTTTCTGTGGCGATGGTGAAATGGATGAACCCGAATCAGTCGGTGCTTTATCGATTGCAGCCCGAGAAGGATTGGATAATCTTATTTTTGTGGTCAATTGCAATCTACAACGTTTAGATGGTCCGGTACGCGGCAATGGTAAAATTATCCAAGAATTGGAATCTATTTTTAAGGGCGCTGCTTGGAATGTGATTAAAGTCATTTGGGGCGATCGCTGGGATCAGTTGTTCCAAGCAGACAAGACAGGTTTACTGCTTAAACGGATGGAAGAAGCAGTGGATGGCGAATATCAAAATTACAAAGCCCATGGGGGCGCTTATACACGCGAACATTTTTTTGGAAAATATCCTGAGTTACAAGCCCTGGTAAAAGATTGGTCCGATGAAGACATTGCACATCTTAATCGTGGCGGGCACGATCCCAAAAAAGTTTATGCGGCCTATAAAACAGCCGTAGAACACAAGGGAAAACCCACCGTTATTTTAGCAAAAACCGTGAAAGGTTATGGCTTAGGCGATGCAGGTGAGGCTTTAAATATTGCCCATAATGCAAAAAAAATGAATGTCGAGCAGCTGCAGCAATTTAGGGATCGTTTTAATATCCCTATTGATGATGCTTCTATTGCGGAGGCGCCTTTTTATAAACCAGCCGCTAATAGTCCTGAAGCAAAATATATGTTGGCCAGACGCAAGGCCTTGGGTGGTTCCATACCTGCCAGACGTGTAAATGCGGATGAAAGCTTAAGCGTGCCACCCTTGGCTATTTTCGATGCTTTGTTAAGCAGCACAGCCGATCGAAAAATTTCCACGACCATGGTGTTAGTGCGTATTTTAGGGGCACTTTGTAAAGATAAAGCTTTGAGTGCACGTATTGTGCCTATTATTCCGGATGAGGCCAGAACCTTTGGCATGGAAGGCTTATTTCGACAGCTTGGTATTTATGCAGCCAAGGGACAGGCCTATAAGCCTGTAGATGCTGCCCAAGTGATGTATTACAAAGAGGCCAAAGATGGACAGATCTTAGAAGAAGGTCTGAACGAGGCCGGGGCTTTTTGTTCCTGGTTATCGGCGGCCACGTCTTATAGTACGCATAATATCCAAATGATTCCTTTTTATACCTTCTATTCAATGTTTGGTTTTCAACGCATTGGGGATCTGGCGTGGGCTGCGGCCGATGCGCGTGCACGCGGCTTTTTGATTGGCGCCACGGCGGGTCGTACCACCTTAAATGGTGAAGGTTTACAGCATGAAGATGGTCATAGTCATATTATGGCCAGTACCATTCCCAATTGTGTTTCTTATGATCCCACTTTTTCTTATGAACTCGCGGTGATTATTCATCATGGTTTGCAGCGTATGGTAGGCAATAAAGAAGATATCTACTATTACATTACGGTTATGAATGAAAATTATGTGCATCCCGAAATGCAGAAGGGCACAGAGCTTGGCATTATCAAAGGTATGTATCGTTTAAGTTCAAAGCCACGAACCAAGGCTTTAAAACATAAAGTACAATTGCTGGGTTCGGGTACCATTCTTTTGGAAGTGATGGCGGCTGCAGAATTATTAGCCCAAGATTTTGGTATTGCTGCAGATGTATGGAGTGTGACCAGTTTTAATGAATGTGGACGTGAGGGTATGGATGTTGATCGTTGGAATCGCTTGCATCCCCTTGAAAAAGCAAAAACCTCTTATGTGCATGATTGTTTGGTCTCGACAGAGGGACCCGTGATTGCAGCGACCGATTATATGCGGGCCTATGCCGAGCAGCTGAGAGTGTTGATGCCACGTGGTTATTATACATTGGGAACCGATGGCTTTGGTCGTAGTGATACACGTAAGCAATTAAGACGCTTTTTTGAAGTCGATCGTTTTTATGTGGTATTAACAGCTTTACAAGCCTTGGCTGACGAGGGCACGATTGATAAAGCCGTCGTTGCGAAAGCGATTAAGCAGTATAATATTCATCCAGATAAGCCGAATCCAACAACGGTTTAATCGATAATCGAAATAAATGAGGAAATACAAGGTATGTTAAAAGAGATCTTAGTACCAGATATTGGGGCCTATACCAATGTGAGCGTGATTGAAGTCTTTGTGAAAAATGGCGATACCATTGCGGTCGATGAGGGGCTCATTACCCTAGAAACCGATAAGGCCACTTTAGAAATTCCAGCCCCGATGGCCGGTGTTATCAAGAAATTACACCTCAAGGTGGGTGATAAAGTTTCACAAGGCAGCTTGATTTTAAGTGTTGAACCAGTAGGAGCAGAGCATACGCCATCGATAGAAAAATCTGTAGAACCTTTGAACTCCCTCACCCGGCGCGATGCGCCACCCAGTGTCGGCGAAGCCGACCGCACGCGTCCCGTAGAACGGGAGAGGGTAAATACTTCGACACAACCCGCTACTGTACATGCGGGTCCTGGTGTTCGACAATTAGCCAGAGAACTGGGAATCGATCTGACGCAGATCCAGGGTACAGGACCCAAAGGTCGTATTGCCAAAGAAGACATTCAAGCGCTTTTACGCGGCAGTGATGGAACATCGTCGGCCGGCAATGGTGCAGTCTTAGGTGGATTATCGATAGCACCTTGGCCTACCGTAGATTATGCGGCGTTCGGGCCGATTGTAACGGAACCCTTATCGAGAATCCAACAATTATCGGGTTCCTATTTGCAGCGTAATGCACTGATGGTGCCACATGTTACACAGTTTGATGAAGCCGATATTACGGAGCTAGAAGCTTTTCGCAAAGCACAGCAGCCTGAGGCAGAACGTCAGGGTGTAAAGCTCACGTTGATTGTCTTGGTGATTAAAGCCTTGGTGAGTGCCCTAAAAGCGTTCCCCCGTTTTAATGCTTCCTTAGATATGCAGCGTTCCACACTGGTCTTAAAGCAGTATTACCATATGGGTGTAGCAGTTGATACGCCTGCCGGTTTAGTGGTGCCTGTTTTGCGTGATGTCGATCGCAAAGGTGTCTTTGAATTAGCCAAGGAATTGGCCGTGTTAAGCCAAAAAGCGCGTGAGGGCCAATTAAAAGGCCAAGACTTAACGGGCAGTAGTTTTACTATTTCAAGTTTAGGCGGCGTGGGTGGCACGGCCTTTACGCCCATTATTAACGTACCTGATGTGGCCATTTTGGGTTTGTCCAAAGCACAGATTAAACCGGTTTATAAAGAGGGATCCTTCGAGCCACGATTGTGTCTCCCCTTATCGTTATCTTACGATCATCGGGTGATTGATGGTGCGGCGGCGGCCCGTTTTACAACTTTCTTAAGCGCGCACTTAGCCGATCTGAAACGCTGTTTATTATAAAGTTTTAGGAGTCATACCATGTCAGATAATCAAAAAACACACCAAACCGATGTTGTGATATTGGGTGCAGGTCCGGGTGGTTATACGGCCGCTTTTCGTGCAGCCGATCTGGGGCAGTCCTGTATTCTTGTAGAACGCGATGCTTCATTAGGGGGTGTTTGTTTGAATGTAGGTTGTATTCCTTCTAAAGCCTTATTACATGCTGCCAAGGTCATAGATGAAGCAGCAAGCTTTAAGGATTGGGGCCTTACTTTTTCAAAACCAAAAATTGATTTGCCAAAGCTTCTGGCTTGGAAGGAAAGCATTGTTACGCGTTTAAAGACCGGTATTAAAGGGCTGGCAAAAAAGCGAAAAGTAACGGTCATACAAGGAGAGGCTTCCTTTGAGGGGTCTGATCGTTTATCGGTTAAGACAGCTGAAGGTCAAATAGAGATCGTGTTTAAGCATGCAGTGATTGCGGTGGGATCGGAGCCTGTTCAATTGCCCTTCTTACCCAAGGATCCGCGCGTGATGGATTCCACAGGTGCTTTGGCTTTAGTCGATATTCCTGCGCGTTTATTGGTTATCGGTGGGGGTATTATTGGCTTAGAAATGGCAACTATTTATCATGCTCTGGGATCGAAAATAACCATTGTCGAATTAACAGAAGCTTTAATGATGGGGGCCGATCCCGATATTGTGGCGCCTCTGCATAAGCGTTTGCAAAAACAGTATGAAGCTATTTTTCTCAAAACAGGGGTTAAGGAAGTTGTAGCAAAGGTGGATGGTTTGTGGGTACGTTTCGAAGGCGCACAAGCGCCTAAAGATCCCCAATGTTTTGATCGGATCTTATGCGCAGTGGGGCGCAAGTCCAATGGTACTTTGATCCAGGCCCAAAAGGCAGGGGTGCAAGTAGATGAACGTGGTTTTATTCCTGTAGATAAGCAACAACGCACCAATATACCGCATATTTTCGCCGTGGGAGACGTGGTAGGGAATCCTATGTTAGCCCATAAGTCGGTGGCACAGGCTAAAGTTGCAGCCGAAGTGATTGCAGGACAGAAACATTATTTTGAACCCAAAGGCATTCCTTCGGTAGCCTATACCGATCCTGAAGTCGCTTGGTTTGGTTTAAGCGAGGCACAAGCAAAGGCGCAGGGCATTGCTTATGCCAAGAGCGTATTCCCTTGGGCAGCCAGTGGTCGTTCTTTAAGTTTGGGTCGTGATGAAGGTCTTACAAAGCTCATTAGCGATAAGCACAGTGGTCGGATCCTAGGTGCAGCTATTGTAGGACCCCAAGCGGGGGATCTGATTTCTGAAATCGCCTTAGCCATCGAGATGGGTTGTGAAGTACAAGATTTAGCTTTAACCATTCACCCGCATCCAACCTTATCGGAGACTTTGGCACAGGCTGCAGAGATGATAGAAGGGACTATTACCGATCTATAAGTGCAGTTTGAAAAAAGCGTTCATCTAGTGGTACGATGAGCCATCTTTTTTAAATTTTAGCGGTTCTAAACTTTAGCTGTATGGAAACACAGGACAAGTTAAAAATCTACGCTTTTTCTAAACTTTCCAAGCCTAAGCTTTTGGAAGTGAAGCGTTTTTTAGCTCGGTGCCAAAAGGCCGATCATCATGCTGCGCGTTTTTATTGGGATAGCATTCAAGACCGTAAAAATCGTGGGGTGAATGAGGTTCTCTGTTATGCAAATGATAAGACCTTGGTGGCCTATATGGCTTTATACCATTTCGAAGAAAACGAAGCAGAAGTCACCTTAATGGTCGATCCCAATTATCGTAGCCCGCTCTTTTACAGTTTACTGTGGGAACAACTCAAGCAATCTATGGCGCGTTTTTCCATTAACCTGAGCCACTATGTTTTCACCTGCAATCAACAATTTCATTCCCTGAAAGAGTATGTACGGCGGCTAGGTGCAGAGTGTTCTGAGTGGACCTATCAGTTATGTATTACACCTGCGCTTTATGCCAAAAGCAAGGCGCAGGCTAATCCGCTGGTACAAAATGTCGTATGGCGTCAAGCAACCTTGTCGGATGTTTCTACTGTCGCAGCCATTGAGACAGATAATTTTAATCTGAAAGCCTTGGATTATGAGACGCATGTTCAAAATACTTTAGAACATCCCCATAAGGCTATTTGGATGGCCTTGATCGATGATAAGGTGGTTGCTAAAATACATGTTGATACAGAAGATCCAAAAAAGACTGCATTATACGATTTCTGCATTCCCTTAGAAGCACATAATAAGGGTTATGAGGGTGTCTTGGTGCAATCAATCGTAGGCCTTTTATTTGAGCAATCTTCCAAAAAAATCCTGGTGGATGTTACCGATGAATATGATTTGCATTGGTACAAACGCTTAGGTTTTAAGTGTGTAGGCGTGTATGAGCATTGGCGTTTACGTGCTTATGTCAGTCCCATTAAGGAACGCGTCAAACAATTAGACTCTATGCTTTTAAACTTCAATTGCTATCAGATGCAAGATCAAGCATCCATGATCCTACAAAAACATTAAAAAAAGGAGAACGGCATGCAGCACGTGGGTGAGTATGTACCACATGATGCCCAAACCATTATAGCCTTTGTTGGTTATTTAACGGTTGTTATGTTGGTGGGCGTGATTGCCTTTATGGCCACACGCAATCTATCGGATTATGTATTGGGTGGTCGGCGTTTAGGGGGTGCTGTGGCAGCGCTGAGTGCGGGCGCTTCCGATATGAGTGCATGGTTACTCATGGCCTTGCCAGGTCTGGTGTATACCGCAGGGTTGAGTCAGATCTGGTTATCCTTAGGTTTAATGGTAGGCGCTTATGGCAGCTGGCGTTTGGTGGCCAAACGTTTGCGGATCTATTCCGAGATGGCCCATGATTCCCTCACCCTACCGGCTTATTTAGATAATCGCTTTAACGATCAATCCGGTATTATCCGCATGGTTGCCGCGTTTGCAACCGTTCTATTTTTTATATTTTATATTGCTTCAGGGTTATATGCAGGTGCTGTACTTTTAGGTTTAACCTTTGGTTTAGCCTACACCCAGGCCTTGTGGATGGGTGCAGCCATTATCTTGCTGTATACCTGTATCGGTGGTTTTTTAGCGGTAAGCTGGACAGACTTTTTCCAAGGTAATTTAATGCTTTGTTGCTTGTTATTGGTACCTTTTATCGTAGTGGAACAAGCAGGTGGATGGAGCGAAGGCTTTCATCATTTATTAATGGCAAAGCCCGATTATTTAAACTATAGCCAAAACTTATCCGTAAGCAGTCTTTTAAGCCAATTATCGTGGGGTCTTGGCTATTTTGGTATGCCACATATTTTGGTGCGCTTTATGGCGGTGAAGCATGTGCGTGAAATTCGACTGGCGCGTCGGGTGTGTATTAGTTGGATGGGATTATCATTGGTAGGGGCTGTCTTAGTGGGTATGGCAGGGGCTATACATTTTAGTACAACGCTTTCCGATCCTGAAACCGTTTTTATGGCCTTGTCCAGACAGGCTTTTTCTCCTTGGGTGATGGGCATTATTCTAGCCGCAATTCTTTCTTCGAGTATGTGTTCTATCGATTCTCAGATGTTGGCAGCCTCGAGCGCTTTAACCGAAGATATTTATAGGGCCTTATTTAGAAAGCGTGCCACACAAAAAGAATTGGTATGGATGGGGCGTATGACAGTCTTTTTTATTGCAGGCGCAGCGCTTTATATTGCCAGAGTACCGGCACAAGGCATTATGGGTTTGGTGGCTTTTGCTTGGGCTGGTTTAGGCTCAACCTTTAGTGCGCCGGTCGTCATGTCTTTGTATTGGTCTCGCACCACACGTAACGGTGTTGTGATTGGTATGGTGCTTGGTTTTGGAACAGCCATTGTATGGCGTTGCTGCGGTTTAAGCGAAGTATTGTACGAGATCCTACCTGCAACCTTTGTGTCTTTTGTGGGTGTGATCGCAGGCAGTCTTTTAGATAAACCGCCCGCCAAGGCAATTCTTGATGCACATCAGCGTTATCGAGAGGCCTTAAAAGCTTCTTAGCGTCTTTGTAATCGTTTGGATGATTACTTAGCGTGTTCTGGAAAATTACTTTCCAGCGTCTTCCGTGCCTCTTCAGCCAATTTTGGCATGCCCAATTTCGCATAGCAGTGCACCATCGTAGTCAACGCTGCAGGCACCGCAGGGGTTTTCTCAAAATGTTGAATAATATAGGTTGCACGGTTAACGGCCGATAAATAAGCACCGCGCTTTACATAATAATCCATAATCTGTCGTTCGTGATTAGCAAGCATATTTCTCAGGAACACCATGCGCTTTTTGGCATCCGGCGCATATTCGCTTTTAGGGAAACGTTCTAGCAATTCTTTAAAGGTATCGAAAGACTCTTGTAGGGCTGAAGGATCGCGTGCACTGCGGTCTAAGGGCAAATAACGAAAGGTAAAACTATAGTTTTGTTCGAAAGCGGTAAGCCCCTTTAGATAATAAGCGTAATCCACGCGTGGATGATGCGGGTTCATGCGGATAAAGCGGTTGGCGGTCGATAAAGCCAAGGCAGGCTCATTATTTTTATGGTAAGCATAGATGAGATCAAGCTGCGCTCTATCGGAATACTCGCTGTAGGGGTAGCGTGCTTCCAGGGCTTCTAAGTCTTTGCTGCTTTTTTGATAATTTTCTTTGCTTAGATTCTTTTGCGCTTGGGCATAAATTTGTTCAGCAGATAAACCCTTATAGAGATCTTTATTGCTATTGCAGCCCCAGAGCATACAGAGCATCAAGGGAAGGATAAGAACACGAAGCGTGGTTGACAGATGTAGCATTATCAATAGAACCTGTTTTTGTACAAATAAGGGACAAGTCTAACCTAGGCCCAGGTTCCCTGCAATCAGCAATACAATTATTTTGAATTCAAACTAAATAAACGCCTGCACCTTGTCGGGGGTATAAATGAGCAGGGAGATTATATTTAAGCTTCTTGTCTCAGCCAAGAGAACTCTGGCATGATGCAGCAGCTTTGGACAAATAACACCATGCAAAAGACACCCCTTCATCTAGATATTAGCGACGCGCTTCATGGCTTGCGCTTGGATCAAGCCATTGCTCTGGCTTTTTCAGAGCATTCCCGTAGCAGGCTTAAGCTCTGGATCCTGCATGGGCGTGTCTTCGTGAATGGCCAGCCGGTTACACGTCCCCGAGCAATGGTTTCAGAAGGCGATAAGATCCAAATCGATCCTGAAACGGTGATAGCCGTCCATTGGGCTGCTGAGGACATGCCGCTCTCAATTGTCTATGAAGACGAACACCTTTTAGTCATCAACAAACCTGCCGATTTAGTGGTCCATCCAGGTGCGGGTAATCCATCCGGTACTTTAGTGAATGCCTTGTTACACCATTGCCCAAGCTTAGAGCAGGTTCCAAGGGCTGGGATTGTGCATCGTTTAGACAAAGATACGACCGGGTTAATGGTCGTGGCTAAAACGATTGTGGCCCAAACAGGTTTGGTAGCAGCCATGCAAGCCAGGGCTGTGAAGCGCGTCTATGAGGCTATTGTTTATGGTGTGATGGTCTCGGGTGGCACTGTGGATCTGCCGATTGGGCGTCACCCCCGTGATAGAACCCGCATGGCAGTCATCCAATCGGGTCGAGAAGCGATTACCCATTATCGGGTGATCAAGCGTTTCAAGGCCCATACCCATGTGCGCTTACAGTTAGAAACGGGCCGTACCCACCAAATTCGTGTGCATATGGCGCATAAGCGTCATCCTATTGTGGGGGACTCAGCCTATGGCAAACGTTTTAGTGTGGAATCGCTTAAAAGCTTTAAGCGTCAGGCTTTGCATGCACGGCAATTGGCCTTAACGCATCCCTTAAGTCAAGAACCTCTATCTTGGGAGGCGCCATTACCGCTGGATATGCAAACGCTCCTAGCAGTGCTTGCAGCCAACATTTAAGCTTTGCCTTCGCATCACAATTCTATAAACTGGGTGTAATGCTTAGGAAGAAAAATGAAAGTTAATGAACATTGGTTAAAAAGCTTTGTCAATTATCCCCAGGATTTGGCTGAATTAGCCGATGCCCTTATTTATGCGGGTATCGAGGTGGAACATGTAGCATCCACGGAGTCTGCTATGGGTGCCGTGTTAACCCTCAAAATCCCACCCAACCGAGGAGATTGTTTAAGCGTAGAAGGCCTTGCGCGCGAGGTATCGGCCATCACCAACACAGCTTTGAGTGCAGTGTCGTCTCAGACTTATGCCACCCTCTTAGCGGATACCGATCAATACGCTGTTCATGTTCAAGCTTCCACATGTCTAAATTATTACAGTTGTGTGATACGCGATCTCGATAATACCCTCGCAACACCACCCAAGATTTTAGAAGCTCTAAAGATTGCGGGGATTGCACCCGAATCTTTGTTGATCGATATTCTGCATTATGTGATGTTAGAACTAGGACAGCCTCTGCAGGCTTTTGATTTACAGGCGCTGGAAGGTCCTCTAGTTATTCGAAAGGCCAAGGCTGTAGAGTCTATAAAGCTTGGTGATGATAGGATTCTCAAGCTTGATACCGAAGCCTTAGTGATTGCCGATCAAAAAAATGTACAGGCCCTCGCGGGTATTGTGGGTGCAGCACGATCGGCTGCTCATCAAACAAGCACAGCGCTGCTCGTAACCAGTGCCTCTTTTGATCCGATTGCAATACGTCAAGCCGTACAGCGTTATGGTGTACACAGTGAAGCTTCTTACCGCTTTGAGCGAGGGATTGATCCCACATTAGCGCTGCCTGCCTTAAAACGCGCTTTGCTATTGATAACCCAAAACACAACAGCCAAAGTCGGTTCTATTTATACCGTACAGCCACAAGATTTGAGTGTGCATCCATCAACACCTATCTTTTTAGCACGCAAGCAGATCCAAGAGTGGTTGGGTGTACTGCTAGATGATGCGCAGGTAATAGCTCTTTTTGAACGTTTGAATATGCAGGTTGTGCTACAAGCCGATGGTTTTTCTGTGCAGCCACCGACCTACCGTTTAGATCTCAAGCTTGCGGTCGATCTGATAGAAGAATTAGGCAGACTTTATGGTTTTGATCGCATACCTGCGGTCGATTTTTGTGGCACGGTAAAAGCGCCTGTATTATCCGATAAAACCGTTCTCGATCGATCCCTGAAAGAAGTCTTCATCAATCGTGGTTATTCAGAAATCATCAGTTATAGCTTTATCGATCCACTTTGGTCCGATCGTCTGAGTATGACCCAGAAACCTTTGCTTTTAAAGAATCCTATTTCTAGCGAAATGGCCATGATGCGCAGTAGTTTATGGCCAGGCTTGTTAAGCGCCTTGCAGCATAATCAAAATCGTCAAATTAAGCGCGCGCGTTTATTCGAAATGGGCAACTGTTTCGTAGAGGCTGGTGATAAGCCGGGTTGTTCTGAAGTGCCCATGCTGGCTGGATTATGTGTGGGATCGGTAGAACCTGAACAGTGGGGCTGGACACAATGGAAATTGAAAGAACGCGCACACGATTTTTATGATGTCAAAGGCGATATAGAAGCCCTATTAGTTTTGCAGAGCGATTCAATACGTTTTGAAGCCGTTGAACATCCGGCATTGCAAACAGGACAAAGTGCAGCCCTTTATCGCCTCAATCCTAGTACTCATAAAGATGAAAATATTGGCATCGTGGGTGCCTTGCATCCCAGAATCCTAAAAAGCCTGGATTTACAGGGGCCTGTGTGGTTGTTTGAAATCGATCAATCTGCCTTTGTGGCAACCATACCTTCTTTTGTGCCGCTTTCAAAATTTCCGAGTGTTCGACGGGATCTGGCTTTATTAGTGTCTAAGACCGTCCTTGTCGCCGATCTCAAGCAAAGTGTTAGGGCGAGCGCAGGGGAATGGTTACAAAATGTCATTGTCTTTGATGTGTATGAGGGCAAAGCGTTGGATGTCACACAGAAAAGTGTTGCTGTAGGTTTGCTGTTTCAACATCCTACACGCACCTTGGAAGAAGTTGAGATTAAAAGTCTGGTAGACATCGTTGTACAAGATTTGAAACAACGGTTTCAAGCAAGCTTAAGGGAGTAGTCTATGAAGGGTACCTTAACAAAGGCTAAGCTTGGGAATAGTGTTCAGCAAAGCTTAGGGCTGGATGCTTTAGGTGCGGTCGATTTTGCCGATCAGATTTTTGAGTTAATCCGTCAGTCCCTAGCATTGGGGGAAGCTGTTAAACTGTCAGGCTTTGTAAACTTTGAAGTACGTCATAAACCCGCGCGTCCAGGGCGTAATCCTAAAACGCTCAAACCCACCCTGATTAAAGCCAGACGGGTTGTAACCTGCAAGGCGGGCCAAAAGCTCAAGGCCCAGTTACGGGCTGCCGATCTACCTTCTATATTCCCAGCCTAGGCTCTTCAATGTTATAATGCGCGCTTCGGGGCGTGGCGCAGCCTGGTAGCGCACATGCATGGGGTGTATGTGGTCGGAGGTTCAAATCCTCTCGCCCCGACCAACTTTTGTTCTGGGAGATTGCCTCCATGAAACCCACTAAAAATAATCCAAAATCTGCGTATGCGCTTGCCTTTTTTATGTGCTTTTTAGGGGTTTCCTTTTACTTCTATGAGTATTATTTACGCGTCGCACCCAGCGTTATGCACGATCCCTTAAAACGGGATTTTGGTTTAGGCGAAGCAGCATTTGGACATTTAGCTGCCTTTTATTATTATGCCTATACACCGATGCAGGTTCCCGTCGGGGTCCTGTTCGATCGCTATGGTGTACGCAAGATTTTAACGATGGCCTGCTTAGTGTGTGCAGGTGGTGCTTATTTGTTTTCAGAAACCACCCATCTTTGGATAGCCCAAGCGGCTCGTTTCTTGATGGGTTTTGGTTCTGCCTTTGCCTATGTAGGCATTTTAAAAATTTCTAATCTATGGTTACCTAAAAAGTATTTTGCTTTTATGGCGGGATTGTCCAGCACTTTAGGTATGTTAGGTGCTAGTAGTGGACAGGTTGTGATGACTGCTTTAGTGCAGCAGATAGGATGGCGTGAAACCCTATGCTTTTTGGCATTAATAGGTCTTGTGCTTACAGAATTATTATGGTTGTTTTTACGTGATAAAGTAGCAGAGGATGTTCAGTCTATTGTGGTATCACCGCAAAAAAATTATGTCGCTATACCTCTTAAATCACTCAAAAAAATCCTTTTAAGTAAGCAAATTTGGATTAATGGTGCCATTGGTTGTTTAACCTTTCTGCCTATTGTGGGTTTTGCAGAAACTTGGGCACCGGATTTCTTAAAAGCAGCGGGTATGTCCCAGGAAAAAGCAGCTTTAGGATCTTCCATGTTATTTTTTGGTTTTGCGGTAGGGGGCCCTTGGTGGGGATTTTTGTCCGATAAAATTCATAGTCGTCGTATTCCCCTTATTATAGGTTCTAGTCTTTCCGCTCTTTTCATGGCATTGGCTATTTTTATGCCCAGTGCTTCGGTGTTATGGATGTATCCTTTGTTATTTCTCACGACCTTTTTTGCGAGTGCGGAAATACTGGTTTTTGCAGTTAGTAACGATATTGCACATGGCTCAGTAAGTGCGACTGCGATTGCTTTTACCAATATGCTTACTATGGTGGGTGGTATGTTTTTACCCACCATGATTGGTGCATTGCTGGATGATAGCGCCATACTCGAACAAGCCTGTGTGGCAGGCGATTATGCGAGTGCTTTAGTGGTATTACCCGTGGCATTGCTTATGGCGGCGGGTTTAAGTGTGATGCTGAAAGAATCCTATAGGCATTAGACCCTCACCCCCCCGCCCTAACGGGGCCGGGGGGTGAGGGTCTCGGGAATGGCTAGTAGCTAGTTTATGCTGAATGGTTACAAATATTATTGTATTATCTCTTGCAATCGGTCTTTTAATAGACTATATTTGGTCTTATTGAAGTCTAGTGGAGCTTATTATGCGTTATTCTTCCCAAGTGAAACCCATCAGCTATCTAAAAGCTAATGCGGCTACTATTCTTTTACAACTTGCTAAAGACCGTGAACCTTTAGTGATTACCCAAAATGGAGAAGCAAAAGCAGTTCTTCAAGATGTAGCTTCCTACGAGTCTACTCGAGAGACTCTGGCATTACTTAAAATGTTGGCATTAGGCACGCATGATATTGAAACAGGTAAGGTTAAACCCATTGCAGAGGTTATACGACGACTCCGTGCGAAAAAGGCAGACCCACTTTAGTGCTGTACAAAGTATTGCTCACGGCAGGTGCAGAATTCGATTTAGAAGAAATTTACGATTATATTTTAAATCACGATTCAAAGGCGAATGCAGAGACTGTCTTAGACCGACTCATGACAGTGGTAGAAACACTTAGCAGCACACCTGAGCGCGGTACCTATCCCAAGGAACTTGGGCTATTGGGTATGCATGATTATCGGCAGATCTTTTTTAAGCCTTATCGAGTCATTTATCGTGTGATCGAAAAACAGGTGTTTATTGTGCTCATTGTAGATGGGCGACGCGATATGAAATCTCTACTAGAGTATAGACTTTTATCATAGGATGCCCCCTCACCCTCTGCTACACAGGATCCCCAGAGGCTATTTATGTGCGGCAGTCATGGTTTGAATGGTGTTTTTAAATAAACACAGCAACAACAAACCCGGTACTGAAAAAACCAGAGAAGCCATAAAATACTCAGGCCATCCGTATTGGGCAATAATACCCGCCACAGGGCCAATAAAGACCCGGCCGACTGCGCTGAGCGATGAAAATAAAGCATATTGAAAAGCTGTAAAGCGAATATTGCAAAGGCCCATTAATAAACCCGTAAAGGCTGCTGCTCCCATACCGCCACAAAAATTCTCAAAGAAGATGGCAGAACCTGCAACACTATAATCGGGGCCTGTATAAAGCAGCACTAAATAGCTGAGATTAGAGAGCGCTTGTAAGATCCCAAAGATAAATAAAGCTTTAAACCACCCGAGCCTGGGTACATACCAGGCACCTACGGTCGT